>CALLLZ010000237.1 GCA_938008005.1 uncultured Marinicella sp.
ATTTCCTTGAATATTTACAACATCCCCTTTCGCTTTATGGGCATGGCCATCTACCTGTGTCAAATCAAAATCTTGATCTTTTTGTGGGTACAGCGGGTAAAAAGGGCCTTCTATTTCAGGAGGTGTTGGCACTCCTGCATAGGTTGACGTTGATAATGCAATCAAAGCTCCACCAACTACATTGTCTTTAATAAAAGATCTTCTGTTTGATTTTTTCATCACATACACCCTTACGTTTAACTAAATAATTATACAACACGAGTATCAATAAGTTCATTTAATCAATAATGTAAAAGCGGTCTGAACCTTTTTGATTTCTTAGTCGACGCATGTCCCTGATGAGTTACCGACAAATATTACTTTAATTATGCACACCTTTGTTCATTTTTTTAGCAAAAGATATAAGATGGTTGAAAATTACAACAATTAACAGACACTGCTCTTGATTGCTTATGAGCTAATTTTCTTCAACCATATTAAAGTAACCCACCAAATTTTCCTTAAGCTCCAATAATTCTTTATTAATCATCTCTTGCTCTGGACCTTCGTACTTCATGCGTTCTAATAAAATACGTGATAGGCTTTTATTCATACGTTTGACTGGGCTTTTAATCAAAATATACTCTGAAGGCATAGGTACGATATTATCATTCACTGCAATCGCAGCCTCCATACCGCTCTTCTTAACTGCTTTAATGATTTCCTGAGTTTGTTTAACCGTTTTATCGGCAATCAATGGCAGAACTTCCTCTTGTAAATCTTTATCTAATTGAATGATTTGATTTGTTTGAGTCGCGCTTAACTGCCCCTGACTTCGTGCCTGTTTAACCGAGTTTGAAGCCAAAGCATCACGCTTAATTGCACTTTCAATAACACGCATTGATAGCCCCGTCTTCTCAGCCGTAATCGCCGCAAAAGAATCATTGTGATTGTCATTCTCTTGCTCTTTTGGTTCAGGTTCAGAAGGCTCAATCGAGAGCTCAACCTTCATAGCTTCTGGGTTTAATTCTTCATAAATCTCGCGACCACGATTCAAACACGTCTCAACTTCCAAGCGATTCAGTGGCTCACGAATAAGGTTCTCATCAATTGAGATTAACTCTTGTTGAAGTAAATCACGATCAACCACATGTACCTCAACCTCTTTCCACCCTAACTCTGTAATCGCCTGAAACCGGCGGGACCCTGCTAAAAGCTCATTATTTTTATTAACTGTCAATGGGTTAATCAAGCCAATGCTCTCTATACTCTTCTTCAGGTTCTCAACATTCGTTCCGTGACGAAGGTATCCACTATTAATTTTAATATCAGTTAGTTGACGAATAACAAGCTCCATTATAAATACCTAGAGTAAAGATTTTTTGAGCTGCGTATTCTATAGCACTGAAGGAGTTGCTACCAATAAAAAAAGCACGAAAAACAACAGTATTTTGAGACATTTAAAATCCCAATATTTCGATGGTTATCTCAATTAATCTGATCAAACTAACCTCTAATCACTGTTACAATCCACAACCTATATTCTATAATTTAAAAAGCAACTGACATGTTGCTTCATGGAGAGTATTTATGCGAATTATGTTAGCGCCAATGGAAGGCGTTATCGACCACGATATGCGTTCTGTATTAACACAACTCGGCGGCTATGATCGTTGTGTGACTGAGTTCATTCGTATCAACAACCAACTGCTTCCTGATAAAGTGTATTTGAATTTCGCCCAAGAACTCAATCAAGGAGGAAGAACTCCTAATGGTGTACCTGTCTATATTCAGCTATTAGGCAACAACCCCAAATACATGGCACTGAATGCACAACGTCTAGAAAAACTAAAACCAATGGGTATTGACTTGAATTTTGGCTGCCCCTCTAAAACAGTGAATAAAGGCAACGCTGGTTCCGCACTGTTACGTGAACCCAATCGAATTGGACACATCGTCGCAGCTGTTCGAGACAGTGTTGACAGCAGTATTCCAGTAACGGCGAAGGTGCGTCTTGGTTTTAGCAACCATGATTTATTAGAAGACGTGATAGGTAATATCGTTGAAGCGGGCGCAACTGAGATTTGTATCCACGCGAGAACCAGAGAAGATCGCTATAAACCACCAGCTTATTGGTCTGCGGTTAAAAAGATTGCTTCATCAAGCCCCATTCCTATTATCATTAACGGTGAAATTTGGACTATCGATGATGTACGCCGTGCTCGAGATGAAAGCGGTTGCACAGACATCATGTTAGGTCGAGGTGCATTAAGCCGCCCTGACCTTGCTGCTAGCATCAAAGCCAATGAAGAATCAACCAATTATCAGTTAAAAACTTGGATAGAAACACGCCAGATAATGACAGACTATTTATATAAAACAGAAAATAAACACCCTAACTTTGTCGGCAATCGCGCTAAACACTGGCTGGTCTTCTTGCAAAGGCAGTTCCCCGAAGCACTTGAACTGTTCCACAGAATCAAGCGAATGCGTGATGCTAAAGATGTATTTGAGGCAATTGAGAGCGAACCTACACCGATGTAAATTGATAAGAACTAAGATTCACTCGTGTTTTTTTTATATGCCCAAGACTCATGCTGGGTCTTAGTTGTATTTTTACAGTTGAAATCACTAAAAAAAACTTGTCATTCCAACTAAGCGTTAGCGCACGGAGAAATCTCCTGAATTAGGACGTGACTCCTGGCTTAAGGAGATATTTGGCCTAATGCCCCTAATGTTGGCCACTCGCTAACGCTCGGCCAATATGACAAATTCTTTTCAAGTTTCTACATCCCACCATAAAATTGCGAAAATCAGCCCATTGGATTATCTTTATACCAACTCAAAGCTTCTGCTCTTGCAAGCTTGTAATCAATCGCTGGTTCTGGGTAGTCACAAGCTTTACGGGTTTCAAGTTTAGGGTCATGGATTTCTTTGGAATCTACGTTTGCCAATTCAACAACGTATTTCCTGATATAAGTGCCTTCTTGGTCAAATTTTTTGGACTGGGTGGTTGGATTAAAAATCCTGAAATAAGGTGCGGCATCACAACCAGTAGCAGATGACCATTGCCAGCCACCATTGTTTGAGGCCAAATCTCCATCCAGCAAATGTGCCATAAAATGTGCTTCACCTAAACGCCAATCAATCAAACACAATTTACTCAAAAATGATGCAACCACCATCCGTACCCGGTTATGCATCCAGCCTTCTCGGAGTAACTGACGCATGCCAGCATCCACAATTGGAAAGCCGGTTTGTCCTTTTTGCCACTGATCGAATAGTTCAGGATTATGATGCCAATGGTCAACTGCATGTGTTTTAAACGTCTGGTGCTTGGCCAGTTTAGGGTATTCGAACAACAAATCATTATAAAAATCGCGCCAGATCAGTTCTGACACCCAAGTTGAATAAAAGGCACCCTCTCCCTGTGCTTTTAACATGTAAGCCAAACATTGTTTGGCGCTGATCACACCTATGGCTAAATAGGGCGAAATTGAACTGGTTCCATCGATCGCTGGGAAGTCTCTTTCCTCTTGGTAGTCATTGTCATTCACAAACGACTTAAGCCTTGCCGCAGCTGCCACTTCCCCTATAGGCCACATGTCTTGGCCATCAAAATCAACGTTTAAAGGTTCTTTAACATCGCTCTTTGGTTCACCACCTAACTGAGTCGTACTTTCAACATGCGGCACAGCCAACGGCAACTCATAACTGGCCATCATGACTTGAATGAACTTATTTTTATAAGGCGTAAACACATGGTACATGGTGTCATCTGCTTTTCTTATGGTACCCGGTGGTAACAAATAGTTACTGTGGTAACTGTGTAACTGGATTTTATTGGTATGCAGGATGTTTTTGACTTGTTGATCACGCTGTTGTTCGTTGAACCAATAACTGCGGTTAATGTAAATAGATTGAATCGACAACTGTTGGGCGACTTGAAGCAAATAATCAGGCACATCAGCAAACAGTGGCAACTGTTTCACCACCGAATTAACTCCCAGCTTATTTAGTCGTTCTATCAAGTTATTAACATGTGCCTTTAAAAACTCAAACTTAGCAGGGGCTTCTCCATGAATTTGGTGCTGTTCTGAATGAACTATAAATAAAGCTGTGGTTTTATTTCCACTAGCTAAAGCATGAAACAAAGCCGGGTTATCGGCTAATCTTAAATCATTCCTGAACCAAATTAAATTCAATGTAGCCTCACTGTTTTCAGCATGCGATTCATACCTATAAATCTTGAAATTTAGAAAGTTGATACTATATCATTTATCAATCTAATTTGAGTGAAAACCATGTCAACCACCGCCGCTTCTTTTATCAAAAATTTCTTCAGAATGGAGTCTTCAGCAGGTATTTTGCTGTTCATGTCTGCAGTGTTGGCGATGGTAATTGCAAATTCACAATTATCTGGTTATTACAATTTATTGTTAGACACACCAGTTGCAATTCAAATTGGGGCATTAATCATTAATAAGCCTTTGTTGCTGTGGATCAATGACGGCTTGATGGCCGTTTTCTTTTTCTTAGTTGGCTTGGAACTCAAGCGAGAACTCATCGAAGGCGAACTTTCAGACAAAAGAAACATTGTGCTGCCGGGTTTTGGCGCCATAGGTGGTATGTTAGTTCCCGCTTTGGTATTTGCATGGTTCAACAAAGATGATCCAATGGCACTGCAAGGCTGGGCCATTCCTGCTGCCACTGATATTGCTTTTGCATTGGCTGTACTTAAAGTAATTGGCCCTAAAGTACCAACCAGTTTGAAAATATTTTTAACTTCTTTAGCCATATTTGATGACATTGGAGCCATATTGGTGATAGCGTTCTTTTACACCTCACAGATCTCGGTGGCTTCATTAATAGTGGTGGCAATTTGCATCCCCTTATTGTGGCTGATCAATAGAAAAGGAGTAGAGGCCACCAGTACGTATATATTGATCGGCATTATTATGTGGGTAGCCATGCTCAAATCTGGCGTACACGCCACATTAACTGGTGTAATTTTAGCTATGTTCATACCCATTAAATCAAGAATAAAACCTGATTACTCCCCCTTAAAAGATCTAGAGCACAACTTGCATTCAGCAGTGGCTTACATCATCTTACCTATATTTGCTTTTGCAAATGCTGGCATTAATTTAAGTGGCGTTGGCTTAGAACAACTCATGCATCCTGTACCTATGGGTATTGCCTTGGGTTTGGTTTTAGGTAAACAAGTTGGTATTTTCAGCCTATGTTGGCTTGCAATCAAACTTAAATGGGCGACCATGCCTGAAAACAGCAACTGGGTCTCTATCTACGGTGTTTCTGCCTTGTGTGGCATTGGCTTTACTATGAGTTTGTTTATTGGTGGCCTGGCTTTTGAAGAAACTCAATTTAATATGGTTTTTGATGAACGCTTAGGCATCATTGTTGGCTCATTGGTTTCAGCACTGATCGGTTTCTTTGTGTTGAAAACCCAATATGGCAAAAAAGCTGCTTTAAAAAGTTAATTTCAAAGCGTTCAATCGAAAACATATGAACCGTTCACCACTTCCACATTTGGGGGGCGGTCATGTATACTGAAAAAATCATATCCACTTTTGAGGTTTTGCCAAAAACCATACCAGCGATTTTCTTTGTGTGCTTTCATGTTCTCTGTTGTCATCCGAAAAGGAAAAGCATGAACTCTGATATAAGGCTGGCCACCTTCAAAAGCTGCAACCATTAATGTATATATTTCCTCTATCAATGGGTCAGTCATGGCATAACAACCCACAGAAACACAATTTCCATGTACCATCAATGCACTGCCAGTCCTACCATGTGCTCTGTCATACTTATTGGGGTAGCCCAAATTAAAGGATAAGTGGTACTGACTCCATGGGTTCAACTGTATGGGTTTCACAAAATAAAACCCTTCAGGACTCTGCCAGTCTCCAGTGGCCAATTTAGGGCCGGGCTGACCAGAAAAATTACAAATAGGATAGGTCTTGAACAACCTAAACTTCACCCCACTTTTAACCCACAGCTCTAATTCACTGCTGGCTTTGAAGATACGGATATAAAGGGAGGAGTTCCAAGGAATTTGTTGTTCAGCAAAAACTTGCTTTAATGCCGCTTTATTTTCTTTGATGGCCTGTTCAGCCCTTTGGCTGGTGGGTATTTGTAATGTACTGAGAACAGCTAATAGTATGATTTTCAAGAACATAATGGACATCATTTTTTTCGATAAAATCTTATTATTTGAGCAGTTCTAAATCAATAAGTTCCCTAAGGAAATCCTTGAGGTTCAAGCTGACTGAACCAGTCGAAACGCTCCTTATCAAACGCTGAAAGCCACCATCCACTTTTCTGTAGCCATCCAAGGGTTACCTTTCAGCCGGCCTTTAATCATGCGATCTATGCTTGATAACTGTTGCAAGGCCTTTTCCCAATGTGACAAGGGCTGTTGATTAAGGGCTTTTTGAATAATGGATTGTCTGTTCTGCCAGATACCAAAACGACGGTAATCAGCTGGACTGACATTGCGGTTTTGCGATCGAATGAAAGAAAGTTCACACAACATACGAGTTTCGCGCTCCAATGCCCAATGGATGACCACAGGTGACAAGTCGTTTTTTTGTAAAGAACGTAATATCCTGATGGCTCTTGCAGGTTGCTT
>CALLLZ010000238.1 GCA_938008005.1 uncultured Marinicella sp.
ATCACATCGCGATCTTTAAACCAAAGAGGGCCTTTAAAAACCATATGTATTAATCCGTCATCCAACGCCTCGGCAGATAAACAACCATACAACCACTGGTCACATATTGATAAATCTGCAATCAATTGCAACAGTTGCTCAGGTTGAGCTTTTACTGTAACTATGCCTTTGCTGTGTTTTTGGCTATAACCTGTTTGTTGACTCTGAAAAACCTGAATCCCCTTGCGATCAATTTTCAACTGCCAATTCACCTCGGCTTTATTTATTTGTGACCATGACATACCTATCAATAAACCCAATCCAACCATTATTTTTGAAAGTGATAACATTTCATCTTATCTTAACTTAATTTTAAGCATAAAATACCCACATGGGAGAACAAAAAATCATTGGCATCGCTGGCAACATAGGCGCAGGAAAGACATCCCTTGTGGAGTTTTTAACAGCCACATACCAAATCACTCCATTTTACGAACCCAATGACAACAATCCCTATTTGGCAGATTTCTACAAAGACATGAAAAAATGGGCATTCCATTCACAGTTGTATTTCCTTGCCTCTAAATTTAAAATTCACCAACAAGTTGAAAAAATTCAAGGTGTGGTGGTGCAGGATCGAACCATATTCGAAGATGTTGAAATATTTGCCACCGCGTTACAACAAACACGTAAAATTAACAAAAGAGATTGGCAAACATATTTAAGTTTTTATCACAGCATACGATCAGCGATCAAACCACCTGACTTAATGATTTACCTTAAATGCTCAATTCGCACCACCCGAAAGCGCATTACACTGCGTGGCCGAAAAATGGAACAAGACATGCCTTTGAGTTATATAAAACGATTAGAAAATTTGTATCAAAACTGGATCAGCAATTACGATAAGAGTAAATTACTGGTGATAGAAACTGATCAACTTGATTACGTCAATGACTTAATTGATCAGATCGAATTGATGCAAAGTATAGAAGCTTTATTACCCAAAGACCTTGCGAGAAGCTAAAGGAATCTAAATATGAACCACTTAATTATCTACCTTAAAGGCATGCTGATGGGCATTTCTGATCTGGTGCCAGGCGTTTCTGGTGGCACCATTGCTTTGATTACTGGTATCTACCAACGTTTAATCAATTCGATTGCTGCTGTTAATTTTGACAACCTGAAACTGTTGTTCTCGGGACAAATCAAAACAGCTTGGCAGCAAGTCAATGGTTGGTTTCTTGTCGCTGTATTTGCTGGCATTTTAAGTGCCATTTTTTTATTCGCTAATTTAATCACATATTTACTTGAATCGCATGCTGTATTGACTTGGTCATTCTTCTTTGGTTTGATTTTTGTTTCAGCAATCATGTTAATCTTCAGCAACAAATCACTGATGTGGTTTAACTGGCTGATGTTACTATTAGGTATTGCGTTAGGATACTTTCTCAGCAGCCAAAGTATAGGTGTATTACCTGATGGATATTCAGGTATCTTTCTGGCTGGTATGATTGCTATTTCCGCCATGATCCTACCGGGTATCTCCGGCTCATTGATATTAATTTTGTTGGATAAATATCAAGTACTGATTACTGCAGTAGAAGATAGAGAATGGCTCACCTTATTTATTTTTGCTGGCGGTTGTGCGATTGGTTTAATGGCATTTTCAAGGCTGCTTAAATGGTTGTTGGCGCAGCATTACATAACCACGATATATACTTTGGCTGGCCTGATGCTGGGTACCTTGTTTAAAGTTTGGCCATGGAAAAACGCCACAACTGGACACAACGCATCACCACTTGACCATCCAGAACCACAGCTGTTTACAGCTATAGCTCTGATACTACTTGCAGGTGTTTTGGTTTGGTTGTTGTTTCATATGAATAATAAAAAAAATATGTAGAAACTCTACCCATCTTTATTCGTACTTACATACATTAAACTCACTCTACCAACAAAATGCTGTGGTCTTTATAACTCATACTTCTATATTCCAAAAAAAGTGTGTTATAAATTGTGCCTTTGTAATCTATCAATTACCTTCCAATTCTTTGATCATTTTTTTTGCATTTTCGTTTTCAGGATTTATCACCAAGCTCTTTTTATAATTTAAAATAGCCAGCTCTATGTTTCCATTCTTCATATATGCCTCTCCCAATGAATCAAATGAATAGTAAGATTCTGGAAACGCCTGCGCTGCTATCCTGAATATATCAATGGCTGACAGGTGTTTTTCATTTTGTAGTAATTCATAGCCTTTTGAGTTTAAGTCACTTTCAGATAAAGCCATCGAATCTGCTGCAATCAATTGTGAAGCTTTTGCAAATCCTTCGTCCATACACATTTGTTAACGTACTAATTCATAGGTTTAAGAACTGCTTTACCTTCCACTGTTTCACTTGAAACAAATAGGCTCACAAAATATATGTGATACACAAGTTTAGGATAAACGTCATTTAAAATTACACTTGACATCTCAAAGACTACTACTGTAGTCTATAGGCAATTTCTAAAATTAAAGAAAAATGAAAGTTGCCAATACCGAATTAACAATTCTAAATATCCTTTGGAAGGAATCCCCTTTAACAATTGGTCAAATCATCAGTCGTGCGCAACAAACCACGGACTGGCATGACAACACCATCAAAACTATAGTCACTCGGCTTTTTAAAAAAGAGTTGGTCAGCCGAATCAAAGATGGCAAACAATTTTTTTACACACCTGTCATAGAAAAAAGCCAAGTAATTAACCAAGCCTCTGAAAGTTTATTAGGTCGTTTTTTCGATGGTAAATTGTCGCCACTGATCGCTCATTTTGCCCAAAATAAAAAACTTGATAACGATGATATCGAGGAAATTGAAGCCATATTAAAACAAATGAAACATGATGACTGATGGCATGATTGATTGGTTATATCAAAGTACGCTTGATATCAGTATCTTATTGGTGTTGATATTACTGATTAGAAATCCTGTCAGGCGTTTACTCGGCGCTCACATCAGTTATTGGTTGTGGTCATTACCATTAATCCGGCTGCTCATTTCTGATAAGTTTGACCGTCCTGATGTCATCACAAAACATTTAAAGTTACCTGAGTCAAGCGACATTATTCCGGTTTACTCAGGCCCCATACAAGCCAGCGAGGCACAAACAGACGTCATAGTTATTATTTGGTTGTTGGGTTTTGCAATTTGGAGTGTGGTAAAAGTCACCCAAGCATTGAAATTTAAATCCTTATTACTCAAGCATTCTGAAGCACTTATTAATGATCAAATTATTGCTGCTAACTTGTTAGAAAAGTTCAATCCAAATGTGCAGACTAGGCTCTCATCAGCCGTGAATGGCCCTTTGATCACTGGCTTGTTTAAACCCACCATTTACCTGCCTTTGAATTTCTTCGAAATTTATGATGCCAATCAGCGCCAGTTTATATTTGAACATGAGTTGACCCATGCTAAACGCTTGGACATATGGGCCCAATTTTTGGGAGAAATTTTCAAAGCTGTGTTCTGGTTTAACCCCCTGGTACATTTTACATGGACTAAGTTTCAACAAGATCAAGAGTTGGCCTGTGATCATCAGGTGTTAAAACATGCTGATTTGAAAACTCGACTCAACTACGGCAAAACCTTAAAACAAGGTTTCGGGGCTTTACTGACACCCAACTCTTTAACTTTTTTCAACCACAAACATGAACGTTTTATTATGTTATCAAAACACAAAACAAACATGTTTATTAACTTATCAGGTTTCGTATTAGTAACCACCATAGGGTTGTTGATTTTAACTAAAACTGGTATCACCTTTGCAGAAAAGTCGATTGAAAAAAACGGCGGAATAGTCAGCTTTAAATTCAACGACATCCCATTGAGCGATATAGCTACGTTGATGAGTTATGCCAATCAAGATGTTAACTTAACAAATTTAAACTTACTCCAAGATACCAAGGTTACAGCATATGCATCTAATGTTCATTCTTATGATTTTCTTCAACAATTACTTGAAGACAATGGATTTAAAGTAGAACGAAAAGTCGGTAATTGGGAGTTTTCTAAACTGTAAAAACCGAAAGATAACTGCAATACAAAATCATTTTTTGATTTAACTGATCACAATATTTTTTTAAACCGTAATATTAATTTTAACTAGGAGAAATACATATGAAAAATAACTCATTAACTTTATCGAAAACCTTCAAACTGACTGCTTCATTCATGATGTTTGGTTTACTTAACAGCAGTTATGTCATGTCTGAATACCTTAACCCAGAAGATGTACCGATACCAGATTGTGGCAGTACAAATGAATCCACTCAAAAAATAAGCTATAAATTCAACGACATCCCTTTAAAAGATGTGATGCAGTTGGTTCGTCATGCCAGTCAAACAGAAATCACTGGAATGGATTTATTAGAGGGTAAAAAAGTTTCAGTAGCAGCTAATTGTGTTGATTCGACAGAATTCGCAACGGCCTTGTTATTGGTTAATGGTTTTGAATTAACTTCAAATCAAGACAATTGGATAATTACAAAAATGTAAGCTTTAGTTGGTGAGCTTTCATTATAATGATGGAAGCTCATCATAAACCTGAGGATAGATTGAAAACATTTTACTGGTACGACTTAGAAACCTTTGGCATCAATACCCGCTATGACCGCATTGCACAGTTTGCAGGCATCCGCACAGATGAAAATTTAAACCCAGTGGGCAAACCAGACATGTTTTATTGCCAACCCACTTACGATTACTTACCAGACCCATCCAGCTGTTTAGTCACAGGCATCACACCACAATTATGTGCAGAAAAAGGGGTACAGGAACATGAGTTCACTGCCAAAATTCACAGCATTTTAAGCCAAAATAATACCTGTGGTGTGGGCTATAACAGCATCCGTTTTGATGATGAATGTGTTCGCTCTTTGTTTTATCGCAATTTGTACGACCCGTATCAACGTGAATATTTAAATGGCAACAGCCGCTGGGATCTGATTGATATCGTCAGAGCAACCTATGCTTTAAGACCCGAAAACATCGAGTGGCCGATGCATGAACCCGGTAAACCCAGTTTCAAATTGGAGGATTTGGCCAAGGCCAATGGTTTAATTCATGAAGCTGCACATGATGCCCTTTCAGATGTAGAAGCCACCATTCAAATGGCTAAACTGATTCAAAAAAACCAACCACGGTTGTTTGATTTCGCCCTAAAACTAAGAAGTAAAGACACTGTTCGAAGTTTGCTGAATTGGCAGTTGTTACAACCGATAGTTCATGTATCTAATAAAATACCTGCTGACCGTGGATGTTTGGCTTTGATGTTACCATTAGCCATTCACCCTAATAACAAAAACGGCATCATCTGTTATGACTTGCATTACGACCCATCAGATTTACTGAATTTATCTATAGAAGATATACAAAATCGCTTATACACCCCTCAAGCAGATTTACCAGAAGGTGTAGAACGGGTACACTTAAAAACCATACATCTCAATAAAGCACCATTTGTTTCACCTATTTCGGTATTAAAAGATGTTGACTTGGATCGCATTGGCATGGATTATTCGCGCTGCCAAAAACACCTGGCACTCATAAAAGCGGCTACTGTAGGCATTGAAAAGAAAGCTGCAGCCATCTTTGACCAACCTTTTGATACCAATGTAGATGATGTGGATGAAATGATTTATTCTGGTTTTTTCAGCTTCAAGGAACGGTCTAAACTGGAATCAATACGGCAACTACCAGCCAATGAAATTCCCTGGCAAGTGAACGAGTTTGAAGATCAACGTGCCAGCACATTAATTCAACGCTATAAAGCCCGCAATTTTCCTGAAACATTAACAGACGAACAACAAATACAATGGCAAAAAGATGCACTACAAAGGTTAGAACAAAGATACGGTGATGAATTCAACGGTTGGTTTGATAACCTCAATGCCATACGAGAACAAACCGACACGCAGAAAGATCAAGAGCTATTAGACCAAGTTGAGCAGTATGTAATGAATAAGGGGTTTTAATCTAAAGCTTAAATCTGTCATTCTGAGGGAGCCGAAGGCGAGTCGAAGAATCTCCTTAATTTCACGTGGTTTCATTTACCTTGAGTCAATCCATTTTTTTTAAAATATTTCGACTGCGCTCCGCTTCGCTCTAAATGACATAATTATTATTTCATTAAAAATCAATATAACGCAAACCACACTCTTTCGGGTTAACTGCTCCTTCTGTGCCTGACTCTTGTAAAAACTTGTAAATATACATACTGGCTTTTTCAAAAGTTTCTAATTCATTTTTATTTTCAATCATCATTTGTATTAAATATTGATC
>CALLLZ010000239.1 GCA_938008005.1 uncultured Marinicella sp.
GATCCAGATGAAGAGCAAATTAGGATGGCTGGAGAAACAGGAGTTGATCGTATTGAACTTTATACTGAAGCATTTGCCAGTGCCCATGCTTTGAATGATGAGATGAATGATGTCTTGGAGCAATATGCACAGGCAGCGGCATTGGCTCAATCTTTGGGTTTAGGCGTCAATGCGGGTCACGATCTTGATTTACAAAATCTAAAAGATTTTCTAACCATAGAAAATATTTTAGAAGTCTCAATTGGACATGCCTTGACTGTTGAGTCACTGGAGTTTGGAGTGGCTGATGTCATTAAGAAGTATTTGCGAATTTGTGATGTTAATTGAATGGTTGAACAACAAGTTCTTTAGTGTTGATTAGTGCTAATAAGGCTTTTAAGACAGCAAAAAATATTGAATAAATCAGACGTACCTTAAAGAGCCTCAAAGATTAGCTTGAAATCAACTGACACACCATAATTGATACTTTGTAAACTTGCAACTTTGGTTAATTGGTTGACAGCATCATCTAAACCAAAGTCTTTGGCGCTGATCAAAACTGGGTTATAGTTAGTTACTACAAGTTGGTTGTTAACCATTTGTATAACAACCTCTGTTGTGAAAGACTTTTCTATACCATGTAAATTCAAAGCAAAAGGAAGTGTGATATTTTGGTTTATATTCAAATCTAAACTCCGAGGTATTAAAGTATCGATTGAAGCAGTGGGGAATTGTTTTGTCTCAAATAAAACATCACGTAATCTTTGGTCACGAATGGGGATCAAGGTATCTATCGAATTCAAGTCTATGATGGCATTAAATACATGCTGCTCATGCAGATTACCTTGTTTAAACTTAAGGCTATGCTCTTCAGCAAAAGTTTTATTTTTTGTCGTTACAAAACTTAATGTACTTAGTTCAGTGTTTAATTGCCAGTTTTTGTTTTCTGGTTTTTCGGTTTTAATTGTTTGGTTTGAGCAGGCGGTTAAAAATAACAAAAAGCTTGCCAATGTAATAATTATTTTTAAAAAAGTAGGCATTGCTTATTCTCCCTCATTTAATTTAACAGCAGTGACTTTGGCCAAAATACCAAACTGTTGATGGTCAAAGTACTGCCATTGATCTAGATCAATGCGTTTTTGTTGAGACAGCTCATATACAACTTTCTGACCATCAATATTGATGCGAAATAAGTTCATTTTTACGTGCAAGTGCATGTATCGCTGACTGGAAAAAGCCACTTGTCCATCAATGGTGTAATCAGCTAAGTTGTCATGAATAACAAAGTTCGACTGATTAGAGTAGTTGTTGTTGAGTGTCTGACTGTTAACTGAGTGACCTTGATTTTGAGTGTTAACTGGTAAGGTGCTTACTTCGATGTATTGTGGTTTTAAAAAAGCACTGGGAGCTTGGCGCCATTTTTGACGATATATGGGTTTGAAAGTTGGGTTGGCGACCAGTCTGTTAATAATTGGGTGGTTCATACTGGTGCTGAGAATTACATTACTCAGAACTTTAACTGGCTTGGCTTGGTTTTCAATGGGTACTGTATTATTGGGTAATTCAGTGGCTTGTGGATATTGCAATAAACTTTGTTCGCCATCCCAGGGTTGTAAAACCAATACATCTTCGCCTTTAACCGATGCTTTGTTGTTGATCAGTTCGGTGGTGGGTTGTGACAATCTTCTGGCAAATACAACCACATCAACATCGTAGATATGAGCATCTTGTTTCATGTCCAGATATTGTTGGGCTGAAACATTTGTTGTTATAAATTTGCAGCCAAATAAAGTGGTTAAAAGCAGCGTGTTAAATGATAGGATAATTGGTCGTTGTGTCATTTTCATGTTTGAAGTATATCAAATAAATGGTGAATTGCATCAATACGCTCAGCTGCTTGTAAAAAATCACCTAAATAACGTAAGCCATCGTTAGGTAGAGGCTTAAATGTATCTGGCTTACTTTGTACTAATTTAATCAGCATGGCATAAAAGTTGGGTGAGTGATTGTTGAATTTGATGTCGGCATATTCCTCATTCATAACCACTGATTTTATATTCAAAGCTTTGGCTTTGTGTTTGATTTTCAATACATGAAATAGGTTTTCTGCTTGTTCAGGTAAAGCACCAAAACGATCAATCAATTCAACTTTGATTTCATCCAAGTCCTCAGGCTTCTTAAAGTTATTCATGCGCTTATAGAAAGTCAGACGTGTATACACATCAAACATATAATCTTCAGGAATCAGAGAAGGAATATTTAATTCCACATCAATGTTGTCATATGGGTCATCAAGAATATCGATTTCTTCACCATTTTTTAAAGCAGTTACGGCACGATCTAACATATCACAATATAAGCTAAAGCCAACGCTTTGGATCTGTCCGCTTTGTTCTTCACCCAACAATTCACCGCTGCCACGGATTTCCATGTCATGGGTGGCCAGTGTAAATCCGGCACCTAAGTCTTCCAGAGATTCAATGGCTTCCAAACGTTTCTTGGCGTCTTTGCTGATGCCCTTCCAACTGGGTATAATCATGTATGCAAAAGCTTTGTGATGAGAACGACCCACACGACCACGTAGCTGATGTAACTGTGCTAGCCCCAGTTTGTCTGCACGATTTATGATGATTGTGTTGGCACTGGGAATGTCTATGCCTGATTCGATGATGGTGGTACATACCAAAATGTTGAAGCGTTGTTTATAAAAATCTACCATTACATTTTGTAATTCTTTTTCATTCATTTGGCCATGAGCGACTCTGACCCTGGCACTGGGGTTAATCTTTTGAATGCTTTCTGCCATTTGTTCAATGGTTTGAACTTCATTGTGTAAAAAATAGACTTGACCGCCGCGTTGAATTTCACGGGTACAAGCTTCATTGATTATGCTGTTTTGCCATTCCATAACCTGAGTTTTAACAGTTAATCTGGCTTTAGGCGGTGTGGCAATGATGGATAAATCCCTCAGGCCCGATAAAGCACTGTTTAAGGTTCTGGGTATCGGCGTCGCTGTCAAAGTGAGGAAATCCACATCAGCTTTGAGTTGTTTTAAACGGTCTTTTTGTTTGACGCCAAAACGGTGCTCTTCATCGATAATCAGAAGTCCCAGGTCTGAAAACCGGATGTCGTCCTGCAACAAACGAT
>CALLLZ010000240.1 GCA_938008005.1 uncultured Marinicella sp.
GCAAGTTTTGACAATGTTTGTGATTCAAATATAGCCTTAAGGTTTAGGTTAATCCCGGTCATTTCTCTGATTTTTGATAAAAGTTTGATAGCCAATAATGAATGCCCTCCTAGTTCAAAGAAATTAGCATCACTGCTGATATCTTCTGCAGGAATTTTTAGTAACTTAGACCAAATACTACAAACACCAATTTCAAGATCACCCTGTGGGGCTATATAAACCCTTTGCTCAACCTCAATATCCATGTTGGCCAATGCTTTGCGATCTAACTTACCATTGGCATTCATCGGCATCTGTTCTAGTACAGTAAAAGCAGATGGTACCATGTGTTTTGCTAAACGTAAATCCAGTTGGGTTTTGACCTCTTCCAACAAGTCAGCTTGTGAACTGTCTGAGTCATATATACATATAAAGGCAACGAGTTGGTCTTGAGGAGTTATGATTGCCGCTGCAGTTTGAACATGTTTTGATTGGGATAGCTGGTATTCAATTTCACCCAATTCCACCCTGAAACCACGGATATTGACTTGGTTATCTATACGGCCTAAATAATGGATGCACTCATTATCAAGGTAAACTCCCATATCACCAGTTTTATATCGTTTTAAACCAGATGGCAAGTCAATAAAACGTTTAGCTGTTAACGATTTATCTGACCAATAACCATCAGCAAGTTGACCACTATCAATACAAATTTCACCAGGCTCACCTACACCACAAATCTTTCCATATGAATTAATTATGTGTAAATTAGTATCCTTACTGCTTACAGCAATAGGTATTATCGTGTTGTCTAACTTTTCTGTATCAGGAATCGAATAATAAGTCAGTGCACGCTGTGACTCTGTTGCACCATAACAATTGATAATATTTAGATGTGAATTAAACTGTTTTAAATGATTTACTGTATCGTTCCTCAACGCTTCGCCAGTCAAAAAAACTGTTTTCAGGTATTCGGAATGTTGAATCTTCTGGGTATGCAATACTTCTGCCATTGCCGGGGTTATGTGCATGACTGAAATGCGTTGTAGCTTAAGCCATTCGTTCAGATCATAATTACTGTATTGCTGTTCGCTGGGAAGAGCCAAACAAGCACCTATACATAAGCAACCAAAAATATCTCGTTGTAAAGGATCGTGAGCTAAGCCTGATAACAAGCTGAACCTATCATCAGATGAAATATTAAAATGATCAGGCCACCACTGTAAATATGCACTTAAACCTGCATGGATACCAATCACACCTTTGGGGGTTCCAGAAGAGCCCGATGTAAAAGTAATGCAGGCAGGTTGATGAGGCTTGTTATCATAAGGTACAAAAGTTTTATTGATTAATCGATAAGCTTTTTTATCATTACTGACATCAAATGCTTGACTTAAGTCATTAATTATTTGTCGCAATTGAACATCATAGCCATGATCAGAATCACAACATAAAATGACCGAAGGTTGGACCTGTTCAATACACTGTTTTACTTGGTAATGCGGTTGATCAGCAGTCACAATTGAATAAATAGCACCATTTTGCAGGACAGCCAGAATAGCAATAATCAATGAAGCATGCCGCGCAGCTAGAATAGTGACAACATCCCCTGGCTTAATTCCTAATGATTGTAACTCGGTAGCCAAACAATCAACAGCATTTAACAGCTCTTGATACGTCCATTGTAGCTCACCATCCATCAATGCAGTAGCTTTAGGCTGTTCATTAACTTGTTGGCGAATTAAAGCTGTGACATCATCACCTTGGTAACTTGGCATGGGCTCACCATGTTTAATCAAGTTCGGTAAAGTATTCAATGAATAGTTGGCACAAACTGATTTTTCATCAACAGAAACCTGACTCAACAAATGAGTGTATTGGTTCAATAATTGATTGATGGCATCAACTTGGTACATTGAACTGTTGTAATGACAATTTATATCAATACCTCCTTCAGATTCTGCAAGATAAAGCGTCATACTGAATTTATTTTCAATCTCTGCAGTTTCTCTGTTTATTATTTCAAATCCCAAATCCATTTCATCCAATTCATACTCCGGCAGGCTTAACATATTAAACTGGATCTGAAACAACGGCGTGCTATCTACGCTCCTCTCACAACCACTGATTTCTAATATACTTTCAAATGGAATGTCTTGATTAGATAGCACCTGTTCTACGTTGTGAATTTGTTGGCTTAATAGTTGATTAAATGTAACTGACAAATCCACATGATGGCGAACCGGCAAACTATTTAAAAACATGCCGAGCATATTTTGGGTCCCATAAACGTGACGCCCTGTCACTGGCAAACCTAAATTAAAATCATGCTCACCACTTAAGCGAGAGATTAAAACCACAAAAGCACTGTGTAAAACATTAAATATGCTACCTTGGTGTCTATGTGCCAATTCTTTCAACAAAACACTGGTTTCTATAGGGACATTAACCGAACACTCGTTTTGTCTGGCATCAAAATCTGTTTGATGATTTTCGATTGACAATGTTAAACGTTCATTGCACCCAAGCAAGT
>CALLLZ010000241.1 GCA_938008005.1 uncultured Marinicella sp.
AACAACAATATCTAATAATGACAGCATCACATCTTTAGACATTTTATCATTGGCATCCAAGTCTTCATCTTTATATGAAAGCAAAGTTTCATGGGCTTCTAGCACTTTTTCAAACGTTTTATCACCGGAGGCTAAGCTGGCATCATCCAGCTCTGCATTGTGACCATCAATACCAAAACCTTCTAACACCCTGACCGAACTCAACATTTCTGGGCTTTGTAATGCAAACTGCAAGGCTGTTTTACCAAAAAACAAGTTGATATCATAAGGTTTAAAGTACCAAACGTGTACAAAGAAAACTGAGGCCAATAACACCACAACCAACAACAACCCACCCAAGTATTTAAATAGTTTTTTCATGAGATTGATCCTTGTATTTCTTCCGAAATCATACAAAACGCATTGAGTTTGTTACCATCTAGGTCACGAAAGTAAGCAGCATAAAAACCATTACTGCGCTCACCAGGCTTGCCTTCGCAGCTGCCGCCTAATTCAAGTGCTTTAACATACAGTGCTTTAACTTTTTCTGGAGAATCTGCAGAGATAGCCGCCATTTGACCATTACCGGGCTGTGCAGTTTCGTTGTTGTGGGGTTTGATAACAGAAAAGTTGGTTGTGGGTGAATCATGGCCCCAAACGACATAACCGTGCTTTTCAGAGCCAGCCATTCTGCGTTCAACATTGATTTCATTGAACAAGCTGTCGTAAAATCTTGATGCAGCATCCAAGTCATTGGTGCCAAGAGTTATGTAGCCAAGCATGGTGATTCTCCTTTAGAATAGTAAATATAATTATTGTGTGGGTACTGACAGATAATGTCCAGCCAAAATACTATAGGAGTTACAATATATGAAGAAAGTCATGGCCAGCCAAGCCCCAGATCCTGTGGGTTTATATCCACATGCCAGGCAAGTGGGTAACCTATTGTTTCTATCTGGTGTTGGACCCAGAAAAAAAGACAGCAAGGAAATACCAGGAGTAAGCATAGATGAGGGTGGTAATGTAACATCTTATTGTATAGAAACCCAATGTCGAAGCGTGTTTGATAATGTTAGGTATGTGCTTGAAGCTTCTGGTGCTTCTTGGGGTGATTTGGTTGATGTAACGGTGTTTTTAACCAATATGGATGATGACTTTGCAATTTATAATAAAGTTTATGCAGAGTATTTTGCCAGTAACCAACCGTGTAGAACTACGGTTGAAATTAACAAACTGCCAACCCCTATTGCAATTGAGCTAAAATGTATTGCTGTCATCAATGAGCCATCACATGAGTGAAAACATCAGTACGCCCATTCCGCCGTTTGATTTCAAACAATGGATAGAAAAACACCGAGATCAACTCAAGCCGCCAGTCTGTAACAAACAAGTTTTCATAGAAGATGACTTTATTGTGATGGTGGTTGGTGGGCCTAACGGACGACGTGATTATCACTATGACGAAGGGCCTGAGTTCTTTTATCAGCTTGAAGGGGAGATGTTGCTTAAAACCCAGCAAAATGGTTCAGTTGTGGACTACCCCATAAAGGCTGGTGAAATATTCTTATTGCCACCGCGGATACCTCATTCTCCTGTGCGATATGCCAACTCAATTGGCTTGGTGGTGGAGCGTAAAAGATTGGTTCATGAAAAGGATGGGCTGATGTGGTTTTGTGAAAATTGTAACCATAAACTTTTTGAGGAGTATTTTACGTTAGAAGATATTGAAAAAGATTTTTTTCCTGTTTTTGAGCGTTTTTTTGCAGATGAAGAAGCGCGAACTTGTGATCTATGTGGCACTGTTATGCCAGAAACAAACAAGCTGGATATTTAATGCTTAAAATAGATATACATACACACATATTACCCGAAAATTGGCCTAATTTACGCGAAAAGTATGGATACGGTGGCTTTGTGCAGTTGGAACATACGGGCTGTGGGTGTGCCAGAATGTTACAAGATGGTAAACATTTTCGTGATATTGAGTCAAACTGTTGGGACCCACAAGTTCGTTTAACAGAATGTGATCATCATGGGGTGCATGTACAGGTTTTATCAACAGTACCGGTGATGTTTTGTTATTGGGCCAAGCCAAAAGACAATTATGACCTTGCCCGATTTTTAAACGATGACATGGCAAAAAAAGTGGCAACTAACCCCAGAAGATTTGTGGGCTTGGGTACTTTGCCGATGCAAGCGCCGGACTTAGCCATTAAGGAATTAGAGCGCTGTGTTAAAGGTTTGGGCTTGGCTGGTGTGCAAATTGGTTCACATGTAAACGATTGGAACTTAAGTGCACCAGAGTTGTTCGATGTTTTTGCCGCTGCTGAAGAACTGGGGGCGGCGGTATTTGTTCATCCATGGGATATGATGGGTAAAGAGCAAATGAAGGACTATTGGCTGCCATGGTTGGTGGGTATGCCGGCCGAAACATCTTTGGCTATATGTTCAATGATATTTGGTGGGGTGTTGGAACGATTACCCAAGCTGCGCATAGCATTTGCCCATGGCGGTGGCAACTTTCCGTCCAGCATTGGTCGCATTGAACACGGTTTTGAGGTTCGTCCAGATTTGGTGGCTGTTGATAACCCGCACAACCCACGAAACTATTTAAAACAAATTTACCTTGATACCTTGGTGCATGAACCTGGGGCCCTAGACTATATTGTCAAGCTGATGGGTCCAGAGCGTTTGGCTTTAGGTACTGACTACCCCTTTCCATTGGGAGAATTGGAACCAGGTAAACTCATTACTTCCATGCCCTATTCTGATGACACCAAGAGTCGAATGTTGTCAGGTACTGCTCTGGAGTGGTTAAACCTAAACCGTTCACAATTCATATAATGAAAGTTGAAGTTAATTTAGATAACCCCCCTATTTCGATTGCAATACCATTAAAGTTTAATGGTCCACAACCCAACCATTTTGGAGCAGGAGCCGCCACAACAAGGCCAATGAAGTCGGGTAATTTTATTGGTGATACGCGTCAAGGAGGGTCTTGTAATGCAGATGAAATTACATTAAACCCACACTGTAATGGCACACATACAGAAAGCATTTCCCATGTTGTTGATGAGTTGATTGCGCCGCATGAAGTGGTCAAACAACCATTGATGCCAGCTTATTTGTTAACCGTTTCACCACAGCAAATGTCAAACCTTGATAACAATAAAGACACCTATTTGCCACCACTTAACCCGGAAGACATGGTGTTGAGTAAGGAGGTATTTACGGCTGTAAGAGAAAACATACACAAAAACGTAAAAGCTTTGATAATCAGAACGTTACCAAATCAAGAAACCAAGCTTAAGCAGATTTATGGAGCATCTCACCAACCTCCTTTCTTTAGTAACCAAGCGATGCACTGGTTGGTAAAGCATACAGAAATACAACATTTGCTGGTTGATATGCCTTCAGTAGATCGCTTGTATGACGATGGCGTTTTAAGTAATCACCGAATCTTTTGGAACATTGAGCCAGGCTCTCATCAGCGGTCGAAAAAGCAGTACCATCACAAAACAATTACTGAAATGATATATGTGCCAGATAATATCAAGGATGGCAGGTATTTGCTGAGTCTACAAATACCACGTTTAAGTCTGAATGCAGTTCCAAGTAATCCGCTGTTGTATCAGTTAAAGGGTTGATTTGAAGATCACCTTTCTTACTATCATTGCATTGCTCGCATTTGCTGGTAACTCAATATTATGTCGACTTGCTTTGGGTGGTGGGTTAATTGATGCCGGAGGCTTCACTTCGGTGCGTTTGTTGGCTGGCGCTGTTACCTTGGTGTTATTGTTACTATTTAGGTCTGACCAAGTAAAAAAAACAAGTTACTTGAAACCGACACAAAGGCAGTGGTTAGGCTCAAGCATGCTTTTTGTGTATGCTTGGTGTTTTTCATTGGCATATTTGATTTTAGATACGGGCAGTGGTGCCCTGATTTTATTTGGTGTTGTGCAATTGACGTTACTGATCGGCGGTTGGCTGTTCAATCAAAAGCTTACCTTGAATGAATTATTTGGCGTGTTTTTGGCTTTTTGTGGCTTGGTATACTGGCTGGCTCCTGTCTTGGGAACCCCTTCTTTGGCTGGTTTTATGTTAATGGCTTTATCAGGTATGGCCTGGGGTATTTATACCTTTAATGGCAGGTCTGTAGAATCACCGTTTCGTGAAACCACTTTGAATTTTGTATATTGTTTACCGCTGGTTATGTTATTTAATTTATGGGTTTTTCAGCCTTCAAAGTGGACAGCAGAAGGTTTGGTTCTTGCGGTTATTTCGGGGGCGGTGACTTCAGGTATAGGCTACACTATTTGGTATGCAGTCTTGCCGAGAATGAGGTCTTCAAGTGCAGGTGTGATCCAGCTAACTGTACCTGTTATTGCGGCATTGGGAGGCTGGTTTTTTTTACAAGAGGCAATCAATCAGCGATTGTTAATATCTGCGATCATGGTTCTGGGTGGTATTTTTTGGGTTTTACACAGCAAACAAACCAAAGAACCAACAAAACATTCAAGTAAGCCCAAGTAATCATTGGGTTATTGAAAGATCTTATACCTAAAAACGTCAAAAATTGCTATTAAACGTAAGGCGGTTTCTTGTTCGTTTATCCAGCCGCAGTAATAAAGCGGGACTAATATATTTATTGATTTGAGTTTTGAATGTTCGTTTTTTAAAATAATTATTAATTTCTCTTGAGTCTGTACCTAAGTACAGGGTATAAAATCAGTGGCATATATGAAACAAACAAACACTTTTACTATAGGGTCGCTTGCGAAATCTGCCAACGTTGGGGTACAAACGATTCGTTTTTACCAACGCAAAGCAATCCTTCGTCAGCCGCCAAAAAGAAATGGCTTTCGGTATTATTCGGATGAAGATGTTCGCATTGTTAGGCTAGTCAAAAAACTGCAAGGCGTAGGCTTTTCTTTAGATGAAATTAAAGAGTTTCTTGTTTTTAAAACGTGCAGTAAATCCAGATTATTGGTAAAACAAAAAACAACAGATAAGGTTGTAGAAATAAAACAAAAGATCATTGAATTGCAATCGACCTTGAAAGCATTAGAAAAGTTTTCCAGAGCTTGTGGTTCAAGTAGCAACAATTCAATTGGTTGTGACTTGTTAGATTGTTTTGATAATGAGTGGAAGTGCTGTAAAAAACTGAACCCATAATATATTAATCAGGAGAATAAAGATGAGTGATACATGTCAATGTTGTGAAGAAAATAAAGAAAAATCAATATGCTGTTGTAATTCAGCTGATTGTAAATGTGCTGAAAGTTGTACGTGTGGAGACTGTTGTAGCGATTCTGACTGCTGCTAAAATGCGGGATATATAACATGTCCAGCTACACCAACGAAGGGTCTATATGCCAATTTGAAAAACTATTCGATAGCCATAAAGACCCACTTGTTTTAAAAACGAAGCCAAGAAACATAACGCTCAAGCAAAGCAGAGAAAAGTGAATAAATCAGGACCTCCTCAAACAACAACCAATTTAATCCACTGAATTAATGGGGTTATAAAGGTAAAAAAAAGCTTTTTAAAATCTAGTCCCAAGCTTTAGATAGCACTTGAAAAAGGCCTTTGAAAAGTTAACAATGATAGTTTTAAAAGTTCGAGGTCAGAGATGGAAGGATTATTCACCATAGAAAACTTGCTTACCCTGGGCATGCTGGTAATGCTGCAAGCAGTGCTTGGTTTTGATAATTTATTATACATTATCATTGAATCACAACGGGTTGAAGAGTCAAGACAGTCCAAGTTAAGAAAAACGGGCATATGGTTGGCGGTTTTATTCCGTTTGGTTTTGTTGTTTTTGTTATTAAAAATACTCTCATATTTTACAGAGCCACTGTTTTCCTTAAGTTGGGAAGGTGTCATAGAAGGGACATTTAATCTTCGAGCCGTTGTGGTCTTGTTGGGAGGAATTTTCATCATTTATACTGCCATGAAAGAAATCATGCATATGATGATGTTAGAAGAAAATATTGAACATGAGAAAAAACAAAAATCTTCTTTTACCAAAGCGTTAATTCTGATTGTCACCATGAACGTGGTTTTTTCTTTTGATTCAATTCTCAGTGCCATGGCTTTAACGGATAACTACATCATCATGGCTTCAGCCATTTTAATTGGAGCTGGTTTGATGGTCTGGTTGGCAGATACTGTTGCGACCTTTTTACAGAAAAATCGCATGTATGAGGTGTTGGGGCTTTTCATATTATTTATTGTAGGTATTATGCTGTTGTCTGAAGCGGGTCACATTGCGCACTTAAAATTCTTTGGGCATGAGATCACCCAAATGAGCAAAGCCACATTTTATTTTGTGATTGTTATACTGGTAATTACAGAAATTGTTCAATCAAGGTATACCAAGAAATTAAATCAACTTAAAGCCAGAAGATTGGAAAAAGAATCTAAATGACTGAAAATATAATGTTGGCTATTGCTGTTATTGGCATTTTGGGTTCCATGGCGCAGTGGTTGGCATGGTGGTTGAAACTGCCCTCAATACTGTTGTTGTTGCTGTTGGGTATTGTATTGGGAAAACCAGTCACTGGTCTCATTGATCCCGATTTGTTATTTGGTGACTTGTTGTTTCCAATGGTTTCTTTGGCGGTATCGGTGATATTGTTTGAAGGGGCTTTGACACTTAATTTTAGAGAGATCAAGGGTTTAGAGTCAGTGGTCAGGCGTATGGTCACTGTTGGGATGGTGGTGACCTGGTTGACGATTGCAGCAGCAACACATTGGCTATTAGACTTACCATGGTTACTGTCACTGTTATTTGGTTCTTTGGTGGTGGTTACAGGGCCTACTGTTATCGTTCCGATGCTTCGAATCTTAAAGCTGAATAAAAAAGTAGCCAACGTGTTGCGCTGGGAAGGCATAGTCATTGACCCACTTGGTGCGTTACTTGCGGTCTTGGTATTTAATTTCATCGTTTCATCACAACAGGGCACTGGTGGCATCATTGATGTGGCTTTGGATTTTGGTTGGATACTGCTGGTTGGGGGTGCACTGGGTGCAATAGCCGGTGCCTTTATGGGCTTGGTGTTGCGCCGCCATTGGTTACCAGAATATTTACATAATGTGTTTACTTTGACGTTGGTTTTTGCGGTCTTTGCAATTTCTGATGTACTGGCGCATGAATCCGGTTTGTTGACAGTAACTGTTATGGGCATGTGGTTAGCCAACAGTAAAAACACACCCATTGAAGACATATTAAACTTCAAAGAATCTTTAACAGTACTGTTGATATCGGGGTTGTTTATTATCCTGGCAGCCAGGTTAGACCTAGATCAGTTTTTGCAAATTGGTTGGTTGTCTATAGTGTTATTTCTGGTTATTCAGTTTATTGCCAGGCCGTTAAAGATCATGGTATCTACATGGGGCTCAGATTTAACGTTCAAAGAAAAGGTGATACTTTCTTGGATAGCACCACGTGGTATTGTGGCTGCTGCTGTTTCAGCCCTTTTTGCTTTAAAACTAGAGAAACAAGGCTATGATGAAGCCAGTTTGATGGTTTCATTGACCTTTATGGTAATCATTGGAACGGTTGTGTTTCAATCAGCTACTGCAGGATTTTTGGCTAAAAAACTAGGTGTATCAAACCCTGAGTCTAAAGGTATTTTGGTGGTTGGTAGCAATCCAGTTGCTGTGGCTATTGCTGAAGCTTTAAATAAACACGGTTTCGAATGTTTGTTGACAGACTCTCACTGGCGTTATATCAAGGATGCACGCATGAAAGACATCAAAACATATTATGGAAATGTAGTTTCAGAACACGCTGATCATCACCTTGACCTCATAGGAATTGGTAAGTTGATTGGGGTATCAATGAACAATGATTTAAATTTGTTGGCAGCGGCTAAATATAAAAATGAGTTAGGGGTGGCGAATATTTTTGCATTGAACAGTGAGGAAAACAAAGATGAGACCAAACATGCCATTTCTCGTGAAGGCAGAGCCAGAAATCTGTTTTCAAGTGAAGTAACGTATGCTAATTTGGCGAGCTTTTTGTCGCAAGGTGCTAAAATTAAAACTACGTTGTTTACACAAGAGTATGGCCATGAAGCCTATTTGGCCCAACATGGAAAAAATGTGATACCGTTGTTTGGTATTTCTCCAGAGGGGAAACGTTTAAAGGTTTTCACTCGTGCTCAAAGCATTGAAAAATTATCGGCAGATTGGAAAGTAGTTGGTTTGATTAAGTCAAAAGATTGACTTGTTTTAAGAATAGGTCAATTCTACGAAAGTCTTGACCTTATTCTTGTTTAAAAAAACCAATTGAGATTGAGTTGTATATAATCATTGCGATTAAACACAAACACGGGGTCATTTATATCGACTTGACTGAAAGCCCTAACCCTCACTTCAGCTGATAAATGCTCGGTTAAACGGCGTTCAGCTTCAATATTTAAAAACATGGATTGATCATCGATATCATAACTAATACCCCCTAAGATGGCTGTGTCTTTACTGTCATTCAGAGCCCAACGAGCAGCAATAAACAGGTCGTTGTCGGCAGTTGTTGGTGCGCTTAAGTCATTTCTGTCATCATATTGATATTCAAATAACAGGCCCAAGTCTGCGTTGCTGTCGTTGATTTGATAGAAGGTATATTCCAAACCACCGACGGCTGCCCAAAAACTATCTATTTTGGTATCTTTATAAACGCCTTCAAATTTCCAAAGCCAAGCTTCTAAAGTATATTGTAGGTCGATGCCAAATTGGTTCAATTGTTGATAGTATGGGGCTAAAAGTGTATTGTCAGGAATTAAAAGAGGTTCGCGATCTGTGCCTTTGAATAAATGTAAGCCTAAATCTAAATCTCCAAAATAATGAGAATAACGCAAAGCCAAATCAGTATGGTTTTGTTCAGCACTTGATTCATAAACACTGTCTCCATTGATGTTTTGGCCAAAACCAAAACGACCTTCAGCACTGGCGAAGGTACGTTCTCTGAAATAAGGCAAAATAAAGAAATCAAGCCGTCCCCAGTTTTGTTGGCGACTGATTTGAATCATGGGCTGACCCAGTTTATCCTCCTGGTCTATATCTTCAACCAAATCAGTTTGATTGATAACATCAACCAAATGAACTGATTCGGTCACACCCCAAAATACTTTGTTGATACCAACAGTGGTGGTCCAGGCATTGTTATTGTACGACCAATATAACTCTCGAAAATCAGCGTGAGTTCGTTCACTGTCTTGTTTATCCCAACGTAAAAAAGCAATGGCACTGAAACGATGCTTTCTGTCATCAGAACGCCACTTCAGCTCAGGTTCAATATATACCGAAGGTTGAAAATCGTTTGTTTGAGTTGAAAACAAGGGGTCCTGAAAGAACCCCCTGGCCTCAAGGCCAATATTTACCGAAAAGTCTATCTCTTCGGCCTGTGCTGGGGAAACACAGTCTAATGTGAGTAAGATAAATATCGGGGCCAATACTTGGGAGAGGTGAAGTCCCAAGAATTTTCGCTTATATATAGAGGAGCTGAAATAGTGGTTTTTCATTGCATTTATTTTTCTTATAGCTCAGTTAATTTACCTTTGACGAAGTCATGTGTGCCTAGGCCTACTTTAAAAGTGTAGTCACCATAAATTAGATCGGTACTTTTGCCATTGGTGTGATTGACCATGGTAAATTTATGGCTGCGCCAAACACCATCATACTGTTTATAATCTGACAATGTTAAGGTCTTTAATAAACTGTCTCGACGGTCATAAAAATCAATTTTTCTGGCTTGAAAGTCAGATTGGTCAACCCAAGCCACTTGTTTTGTATAACCTGAGTGTTGGTAACGTGGTTTGCGCTCAATCACATCACAAGTTAAGTCTCCACACGCTTCCTCTCTTAACCAAATGTATTCGTATTTATTGAGTTCTGTAGCGGTGAAATCTTCAAAGGCAAATTCAGACCCAACAAACGGGCCAGATTTATTTTTTGAAGAAATTCTTTTGACTCTTTTTAGCGCAGGTAAGAATAACCACTGATCATCAGGGTCAATCATTTTGGCATGAGATAGTAAGGCCGTGCCTTCAACATCTTTAGGGGTATTAAACACCACCAGGCTTTTGTCGCCCAAGTCCTCATCCTGTACCTCTAATGTAGTGAAGGTCATAGATCGAGACGTTTCTTGTCCAGCTGCATTTCTAAGAATCATTGTGACATCAACTTCACTGTCTAAAAAACCACGATCCGATCGGTCCGACCGGGCTGAAATATCATAACCCTTTTGTTGGTTAATACTGTTGTTATTGGTGGTTTCGTTTTGGGCCAAGCTCATCATAGGGATACTGATGAAAAGTAAGGCAGTAGTAACTGCGGCGGATTTAATTTTAGACATGTTTTTTTCTCCTGTGTTATTGGGTTGTTTTTGTTTGGTATCGAAAAAGACCAGTAAAGCGGGCAATAATAAAAAGTCTAACACCAATGCAAAAACAATGGCGATGGCTGTAAGCATACCCATATCAAAATTAACTTTAAAAGATGATGTGGTCAATACCAAAAAGCCGGCTGTTAATATCACGGTGTTTACTAAAATCGCCACACCAACATTGCGGTAAGCATACTTGACTGATTCAGCTGCATTAAAACCCTTTTCACTTCTGGCACGAACGTATTTAGATAAAAAGTGAACCGTATCATCAACAATTATTCCCAAAGAAATAGAAGCAACAGTCGCCACAGAAAAACCGACCTGTCCAATTAAAATGGCCCACAGACCGAAGGTGGCCAATATGGGTAAGCCGTTAGGAATTAAGCTCAATAAACCCAGACGCCAATTCATTAAAGATATCATTAATATCAAAGAAATTAGCACAATGGCTCCAATGGTTCCCCCAATCATATTGATCACATTTCTTTCAGCAATATAAGTGAACATAACTTGTGCGCTGGTTGGTACGGTGGTTTGCATATATTCAGGTAAGTTTTGCTGTATCCAGTTTTTTGAAGCTTCAAGCATCACTTTGGTTTCGGCCGTTGATGTGTTGCCCAGTGTTGCAGTTACTCTGGTAGCTGACTTGTCAATGTTAACTCGGTCGTTTAAATCCAAGCCAAAAGGTAATGACATTTCATATAAAAGTAAATATTGTGCAGACAGTTCTTGGTTTTCAGGTACCTTGTAATAACTGTCATCATCACCATGTAAATTTTTATTTAAGCGTTTGATGATTTCAGAAAAAGAATACACATGTGTTACGTTTTCCTGACTTCTTAGGAAGCCAGTGAAATTTTCTAGGTGTTTTAAATATTCAGGGTCAGAAATTTGATTGGGTCCTTTAGCTGGAAGAGAAAACTCGACAGGGTAAATACCGAAATTCTTGACCACCTCATCAGTGTCTTGTCTGAATTGAATGCTGTCATCAAAATACTCAGACCATTGATCATTTAACTCAATTTGTGGAATAAAGGTAATCAAGGCTAAAGTGGTAAGTCCTATAACTGCAATCAACCTTTTGGGGTAAGTGACTACAAATTCGCCTAATTTATCCATCATTGTAACTTCGTTTGAAGGTCTGGTTTTTACCTTGTAAGGCAGCAAATGCATCAATGCTGGAAGTAAGGTTAACGATAGCAACCAAGCAGCAAAGATTCCCATAGCTGTGATGTTACCTAGGTGCCAAAAAGGAGGAGAGTCTGAAAAGTTCAAAGCCAGAAAGCCAATGATAGTGGTGAGAGAAGTAATTGAGACAGGCATAAAGTTAACCCTAACAGCTTCAACAATTGCTGCTGATTTTTCCATACCGTCACGCATCAGGCTTTTTAATGAAATTAAAATATGTAAGGAGTCGGCGATCGCAAGTGTCAAAATAATGGTGGGCGCAGAGCCGGCTATAGGGGTTAATTTAATACCAAAATAACCAGCCATACCCATACCAAACATAGATGAAAGCATGATCACAATAACGGTCGCAAAAGTGGCTGAAAAAGAACGTAATATAAATAAGGTCATTAAAATGATAACCAAAAACATCAGTGGTACCAATGTACCCATATCACCAAAACCGGCTTCTGCGAATGCATTATTTAGCATTGAAACACCGCTGATATATACTTTTATATCAGGATATAATTCATTCAAGCTGGCTTTTAACTCACGTGCTTTGACAACAGACTCTGGGACTTCCTGAACACTTTTTTGCGGGTAGTTTAAAGTAACAGCAACTGATGTCAGTTGTGAATTTTCACTTAACAGTTGTTTGTATATCAACGGTTCATTAATGGCTATATGTTCAATTCGATCGAGTTGTTGTGCGTTGAGGTTTTTGGCATCAGTAACCAAATCTTCCACAATCAAATCATCATCTTCGCCATAGGTGTGTTGAAAGTTGGTAACGGAGTCAACCCTTTGAGAATAAGGAATTTGCCAAGCTTCATATGTGAGCCACTCTACGGCAGCTAAGGTGTCATTGGAAAAAACTTCTTTTGATTTGGGTTCTAGAACAAAAAGGATGTTGTCATTTTTGCTGTAGGTGGTTTGAAGTTGGTCAAACGCTTGTAATTCTGGGTTGGCCTTAGAGAAGAAATCCCTGTAATCTGTGGAAAAATCAAGAAAACGGCCTCCTGATCCCGCTAACATAATCACTATTAAACTGAATAGAATTACTTTAAAGTGGTGGTTTATCACTGTCTTAGCTAGCCGGCTTGCATATAAATCTATTGATTGAAAATATTTACTCATCCCATTCCTCGTATATATAATTATATTTTTTATGACTGATTGGTCATTTATTAACCAAAAAAAACTAAATGCCAAGCAGTGACATTTGTTGCTCTAATAGTGCGCTTGCATCTTCAACACTCATATTGTTTTTCATTTCTATACTTAATCCTTGCATCGCAATACCAATTAATCCGGCGACCAATTCGGGAGGTCTGGTAAGTTGTTGCGGATTTTGTTGATGTATTTGTGAAATAATATCTACCATTAAATTTATCATTCGTTGGTGTTTAGCTTCTAACAGTTGGCTGATGTCTTCATCAAAAGGTGCGCTGTCAACCAATGAGTTAACAGCCATACAGCCGTGACTCGACCCATCACAATCAGAAGAAAAATCTACCATTCCAAACAAGACAGCTCTGATCGCTTCTGCAGGGTCATTGTGTTCAGAGATGATTTGTAGTTGTTGTTTATACATGCCATCCAAATACAATTCCAAGGCAGCCATAAATAGTGATTTCTTATCTCCAAATGTTTGGTAGAGACTGCCTTTATGCATACCAGTAGCAGCCATAATGTCTACCATAGAGGCGCCGTCGTACCCTTTCTCCCAAAATACCTGCATGGCATTTTCAAGAATAATTTCTGGTGGTATTTTACGTGGTCGTCCTACTGTCATGTGTGAAGTATATTTGTTTTTTACCGGTTGGTCAACAATAATTTTAAATAAATTACCGGTTGGTCATAAAGCATAAGTGCATTATAAATAAGGTTAGGATTTATTAACCGCTTTATGCTGTGTTATTTTGCTGCACAGTTCTTTTACCCAAACTATAAAACAGCAGTATAAACCCCGTTAGTGTAAATAAGAATTCGGATAAAGCAGTTCTACCTCATTATTTATTGATGTTAAATACTTCAATTAATTTAACAAACGGTCATAAACCAATCAAAAAAATTAAATTGCCAAAAGCTGTACTTGATTATCTGGCATATCGTTAGCTACTTCTGGTGCCATGTTATTTTTTATTTCAATATTCAGTTCTTTCATGACAACACCAATTAAACCTACTATCAGTGGAGAAAGTTGAGGTAGGTTTTGTTCACCAGCCAATTCAATAATACGGGTCATTAATAAAATCATGTGTTGGTGTTTAAGTTGAAGCAATGTGCTGATGTCATCATCAAAAGGTGCAGAGTCAACCAAGGAATAGACCGCCAAACAACCTCTTTTATTGACGTTTACTTGGTAGTCATTGTTTGAATATTCAAGCGCATGACAAAGGCTGCACACATCCCCCTCACTTGGGTTTTGGTTTTGACTAATGATGTGCTTTTGTTCTGTCAAAATACCATCTAAGTAGTGCTCAAGTGCTACCATGCATCCAACATAACCTTTCTACCAGAGCACAGTCATGACGTTTTCTATGATTTTGTTTAACTTATTTAAAAGCCCCAATATGCATTGGGCTTCTATGTTCTGATCTTAAAAGTACAATATGATGTTTGTGCACATTAGTACCAGTGCTCAGGTAGTCAATAGATTTTTCATAGTACTACTAGTTTATGTTGAAAACTGTACTGTAAAAAATAGTTAAATACGAAAGTTGACAACAATCGAGAAGAACTACTAAAAAAATCGATATTGAATGGTTTTATGAATATAAACCAAAGTTGTTGGTTGAAAAAATGTCGACAATTACACAGTCTTTTTGTTCGACATTGTTTTATCCATATAATTCAACCACAATAGATTGTTATTAAATTTAGGAAAGAGTTATGAAAAACAAAATTATATTGTTGATGATGTTCAGCATCAGTATGCTGAAAGCAGAACCAGACACCATGATTGTGTTTGATGCATCGGGCTCAATGTGGGGGCAAATTGAAGGAAAAAATAAAATTGAAATAGCCCGTGATGCCATGGCTGAAATTGCACAAGGTTTTGATCACAATCAACCAGTTGGCTTGATGGCCTATGGTCATCGTCGCAAAGGTGATTGTACCGACATTGAAACTTTAGTTTATGCTGCGGCAGGAACGGCAAAACAAATCACAAACCAAGTTAATCAACTCCAGCCTAAAGGTAAAACACCTTTAAGCCAAGCTGTTAAGTTGGCAGCAGAACAATTGAAGTTCACTGAAAACCAAGCTGAAGTGGTGTTAATTACCGATGGTGTAGAAACCTGTGACCTAGACCCTTGCGCGGTGGCCGCAGAACTAGAAAGTTTAGGGGTTGATTTTAAAGCTCATGTGATTGGGTTTGGCTTAAATGCGGATCAAGGGAAACAAGTTTCGTGTATGGCTGATATAACTGGTGGGCAATATGTTGCGGCTGAAAATGCTGCTGCATTGAATGAGGCTTTACAACAAGTCATTCTTGAAAAAGAGCAAAAAGTTAAGGTGCAGTTACCCAACGCTACAGTGGCAGAACAAACGTCTGAAGTGGTGATTGGCGGGGGAATCAATATTGATTGGACTGGGCCAGCTGGTGAAGAAGATTATATTGATGTGGTTAAGAGCGGTGACGAACGTGTTTATGGTGAACTTGCATATGCCTGGGTTAAGGAGGGTGTCCCAGCACAGCTTCGTGCGCCTGGAGAGGTGGGTATTTATGATGTGAGGTATGTGTGGCAAGGACCTGTCAGAAAACACGTGTTGGCAACTGCTACCCTTGAAGTGATTGATAGTGAAGTAACTTTGGTGGCTCCATTCAAGGTTGCGGCAGGTGAGTATTTTTCCGTACAATGGCAAGGACCCAACCGTAAAGATGATTATGTCGATTTGGTTAAAAAAGGGCAAACAAAGACTTTTGGAGAGCTCAGCTATTTTTATACCAAAGATGGTTTTCCTGAAGGCAAAATACAAGCTCCAGCAGCAGCGGGAGAATATGATATTCGATATGTGCTAGAAGCAACGGATGGAAGAAAAGTATTACACCAAATACCAATACAAGTGGCAGAAGCAGAAATCACGTTGGCGTTCGAACCGACAGCAGAGGTGGTAGAAAACTTGACTGTTTTTTGGACAGGTCCTGATAATAAAGATGGGTATATTGATATGATTCAATCCGGTTCTAAAAAAACCTTCGGTGAAGCCAGCTATTTTTACCTCAAGGATAATCCTGATAGTGGCGTGTTAACCACACCAGTTTCACCCGGTAAATATGATGTCCGGTTTATTATGGTTGGAGCAGAGGGCCGAACCATCATGGCCAAGAGTCCTTTTGTGGTCACTGATGTGTCCGCGACATTAGAGCTTCCTGATACAGCTCAAGCAGGATCAACGATAACAGTTAATTGGTTAGGGCCAAACCGTAACAAAGATTATATAGATTTGATCAAAGCGGAAAGAAAAACTTTGTATGGTGAAATCACATATTTCTATACTGAAAAGAACCCTGGTTTAGGTACCTTGGTGATGCCAAAAGAGCCAGGGCAATATAACGTTCGTTACATTCTTCAAGGTAAAAAACGACGCATTCTCAAGGAAAAAATGATCATCGTGCAATAGATTGAGTTGAGACAAGCTAACCACAACAACTTTCCTGATATCTGGTCAGTTGTTGTGTCGCTTTTTTTTAAGCAAGGTATAGTAGAGCAAGATTAACCCTGTGAGGGTGAACAAAAAGGCTAATAATGCAGTAATGTAAAGAAGAGGGTGGTTGAAATCTTCTCGCTCATCGTAATCCATAATGTGTAACATCCACAAGAAGTCAAATAGACGCCATCGGTTGGTGCGTTTAGCCACAATTTCACCATCTTGTTCTGAGATATATATGCGCGTATTTTCTTTATCTGCTAATTGTGCTTGCCATAATGGCGCTGTACGGCCTCGGGCTTCATTAGGTACAACCGTTAAGCGTTTAAGACTGGTGATTATATGCTCTTCTTTAAGTTGTGAACTTAAAATGCGCTTAATATGCATTTCAGTGATAGGTGTGATAAGTTCCATACTGGGTGTTTCAAATAACCAAGAACGTTCGGCGGTATTCGCTATCACCACAGTTTGGCCCAGCCAAGGTTTCACTTCTATTGACTCAATGGGTGAGTTGACTTGTCTATTTATCAGACCTAAGTCAATGTTACTTAGGTTAACAACTTTAGACTCAACGGTTTTAAGTAAGTGATCGCCTCGAACTTCATTAATCGGCATAAAACTCATTAAAAACCCACTGGCAAACCACAGCAGAATTTGAATGCCTAAAATTAAACCAAGCCACCTATGAATTTTTCTAAAAAGTAATTGAGGGCGCATGATCACAGAAGAAAAATGAAAGCGACATTGTAAAGAAAGAATGTGTTGAGAAAAAGCATTGAAACAAGCTTTTATATTTTGTAATAAATCATTAAACTCACAACAGAATTAATACTGAGTTTATAGGTTATGAGAAAGCTGATCAATAGTGGTTCGTCTTTTGAAAAAGAGTTTGCTTATTCAAGGGCGGTGGTTCAAGACGGGTGGGTATTTGTTTCTGGCACCACTGGTTATGATTATAAGAACATGCGAATAGACGAGTCAGTGGTTGAACAAACAGAGCAATGCTTTAAAAACATTCAGAATGCATTGAGAGAAGCAGGCAGTGATTTAAGTGACGTTGTGCGTATTCAATATATTTTGCCTGATAAAAATAATTTTCAAGCTTGTGCCCCAGTGATACAAAAGTATCTAAGTAATATTAAGCCTGCGGCAACTATGTTTGAAGCTGGCCTGGTTGATGATGCGATGAAAATAGAAATAGAAGTGACGGCCGTTATCAAGTGAATTGATTTTTATGCGCTCTTGCGATTGTGAATATTTATGAATTAGCTAATAAGTGTCTTGGGCAAAACCTAAAAAGAGAGGAGTTTGATCAGTTTCTTATAGACCACAACATTTCTTTTGAATCATTATGTAATCAAATAGCTAACAATTTAGCAAAAAACTATCTATTAGGAAAACTGGACTTTTATTTCTGTGACCAGGTAATGAATCGTATTGATACTTTTATAATTGATGCATTATCAGAAGAAATTATTGATACTTTTCCTGAGCCAGCTTATTCTATTTATATCGCATTTGACCAAGGTGAGTATTACCACAAAGGTGATGACAGAAGTATTGATCCTGCAGAAAAGTACACTAAACCAATGTTGTCAGAAATCATTGGTATTAAAAAATAATTAACCAACGGAATGCAAAAAAGCCTCAAAAAACTTGAGGCTTTCGGGTTGGTAGGAATTGATATCCTACTTTTTTTTGGGAACCGGAAAACCGCGATCTCTCATCAAGGCATCAATCGAGGCATCACGTCCACGGAACTTACGGTAAGCTTCAGCTGGATCCATGGCATTACGTGGAGCAAACAAATATTTCACCAATTTAGCTGCCACCTCTTTGTCATAATACCCGCCTGGTGCTTGTTCAAAAGCTTCAGCAGCATCAGAAGTTAATACATCAGCCCACATATAGCCATAATAGGCAGTTGCATAGCCTTCGCCTGAGAATACATGACCAAAATGTGGCGTACGATGGCGCATCACCAGCTCTTTAGGCATATTCAAAGCAGCTAAAGTATCACGTTCAAATTTGTCTGGATCGATTCCTTCAGGGTCGGCCATGTGAAATTTCATATCCATCAAAGCAGAAGCCAGGTATTCAGTGGTGCTGAAGCCCTGATTGAAGGTGGCTGCGTTTTTAATTTTAGCGATGAGTTCCTTAGGAATTACTTCACCAGTTTTTTGATGTTTCATGTAGTTATTGATCACTTCATCGGTAGACAACCAACGTTCTAACAGTTGAGACTGGAATTCTGTGTAATCGCGAACACCACCATTGGAACTGGGGTATTTAACGTTAGACGCCAATGCATGCAAGGCGTGACCAAACTCATGGAAGAAAGTCTCGGCATCACTCCAAGAGACCAAGACAGCCTCACCAGGTGCTGGTTTAATAAAGTTGGAGTTGTTGGATGAAAGAACAGTTACTTTGCCGTCATGTGTTTCATGCGAACGGTAAGCATTGGCCCAGGCTCCTGAGCGTTTACCTTGCCTTGCGAAAGGGTCTAAGTACCACAAACCAATATGAGCACCGGTGGTTTTGTCATTGACTTCCCACACTTTAACATCAGGATGATAAACAGGGACTTTACCATCTGCAAGTGCAGTGAATTTAAAATTAAACAATTCACCTGCGACATAAAACATGGCTTCACGCAAGTTATCTAACTGGAGGTATTGTTTGACTTCATTGGAATCTAAATCGTACTTTTTCTTACGAACTTTTTCGGCATAATAACGATAATCCCAAGGTTCGATGGTGATGTTATGCCCCAAGTCATCGGCCACTGCCTGCATGTCTGCTACTTCTTCTTTAACCCTCGCAATTGCAGCTGGCCAAACCGCTTCCATCAAGTTCATGGCGTTTTCAGGGTTTTTGGCCATGCGGTTTTGTAAGCGCCATTCTGGGTAATTTTTATGGCCCAATAGTTCAACACGTTCGCGACGTAATTTTAAAATCTTAGCGATGTTTTTATTGTTGTCATATTCATCACCGTTATCTCCGCGTGAATAGTAGTTGTTCCAAACTTTTTTACGCAGCTCTCGTTCGTCTGAGTAGGTTAAAAATGGATCCATTGAAGAGCGGGTATTGGTGATGGCATAATGCCCTTCCATACCTTTGTCCTTGGCTATTTGAGCCGCTGACTTAACCAGTGATTCAGGCAAACCACTGAGCTGATTTTTATGGATAAAAGTGACATAACCTTCTTCATCATGTAGGACGTTGTTAGCAAAAGTGGTATAGATAGAAGAAAGTTCTTTGTTTATTGCTGCATAGCGTTTTTTTGAAAAATCATCCAGATTGGCTCCATTCATGGCAAAACCCTCATAACTGCCTTTAACCAGTCTTTGGGCTTCTGGCTCAAGTGGGTTTTTCAATGAATCTTGATAGACTTTTTTGACTCGCTCAAACAGTTTTTTATTTTGTGAAATTTGAGAACCCATTTCGGAAAATTTAGGTGAGTATTGCATTTGTAGTTGACGGACTTCAGGGCTGGACAGGTTGCTGCCCCAAATACCAAAATAAGTAAATGCACGACCAAGCTTTTCACCAGCATTTTCCATTGCCACGATTGTGTTTTGGAAAGTAGCAGGTTCAGGATTATTGGCAATTTTTTCATGGTCAGCTAAATTTTCAGCAATAGCAACATCAAATGCCTGCGGCACATCTTTTAAGTCCATTTGATCAAAAGCGGGGACGCCATTGTATGGACCGGCCCACTGTGCCAGGAGTGGATTAGTCTCGGGTGTTGCTTGGGGGGACTGAGATAATGCGTGGTTTGTAGTGCCTAAAGTCAAAGCTATGCTTAAAGACAGAACCTTAAGCCAGCGTGATGTTTTGGTAGGTTTCATGTTTTTCTCGACTGTCAATTTAATTAGGGTAATTATTATTGGTGTTTCTTGTGGTCAGCAAACAGTGCCAAAAGTCTTGAAATTAAAATATGGTTCAAAAAGAAGTGGTGCGCATCGACAAGACCTTCACTTGTGCTGTTTATAATAAAATGATGCTCAGTGATTGTTTGTGCTGCGACTTCTTACCCACACCTGAGAAGTGCGTCCAACTTTCATTGGGCACTGTTCAGCTGGTGATTTACGACATTGTAAATGTTAAAACTCAAACCTGGCACCTAGGCTGATGGTATGTTGGTCATAGTTTCTTAGGCCGAAAAGTTGTTGGTACCTTAAATAAAACATTTTTCCGTTTGCAGAAACCCAAGTCAGCCCTAAATTGGCTTGACTGTAGCTGCTTTCAGTAAAGTTAGTTTCGACGTTAAACAACTCATCTATTGGCATGCCAATCAGTCGCATTTCCATGATTCCATCATCTTGATCTTCGTAGTTATGTTGTAAGCTTAATTGAGGTGATAGCACGCCAAAACGGGTACTTATGGCTCTTGAAATATTAAACCCAAGGTTATATTTAAGTGCTTTGAATTCTTGATCAGAATAAAAAATATTCCAACCACCGGCACCAGTTTCGGTGAATTGATCTAGGTTGTTGTTCACATATTCTGCGGTAATATATGGGGACCAATTCCAGGCGCCATGATTGAAGTTATAACCGGCACTGGTGGCGATGGTGAATTGGTCAGACTTTGTTTGACCAACTGCTTCTATATTCACCACTTCATCGATTAGATTAAACAGCTCAACACGTCTTTGTTTGACATCAGGTCTGGCAAAGCTGACTCGTGTGTCTAAGTAAAAGTTATCAGTTGGAGTCAATAAGCCATAAAGGCTGATGCTGGCTCCTTCTGAAGTCATGTGCACACCTGAGCCAGTATTTGATTCCATTTGATTATATCCCACGGCAGCGCCTAAAACGAAGCGGTTTGAGAACCGATAATCTACACCTGCACTGAGGCTGTCTGAATCAAAGTCAAACCCATCATTAATTTGATCGGCATAATCATAATCGCCGGTTGATAAGCTGCCATTAATGAAGAAACCCCACGGTGAGACAAAACTGGCCGTTTGGTTATGATCTTGGTAACCAAGCATAGAAACCGGTAAAGACTCGGTGCCATTATTTAATTCTAAGTCAGCTGCAGTAAAACCACTGATACCTGCACGTAACTGCGACATGCGTTGACCCAAGTTAGAAATTTGTGAAGCCACCAGTTTGGTAGAGTTTCTGGCCTGGTGAACAACGTTTCTTGGGCGCATCCAACTCATGACACGGGTGATGGTTTCAAAGTCACCCAACTCGGCCTGTTGTAATAAATCATCACAAACACCACCCAACGCACTGTGTAAGCTTGAACCAGAACAATAAGCACCCAGTACTTGAGCAGCCCTAGCAAAGAGTGCCCTGCGTGCTTCTGGCATATCGGTTAACATCCCTGCGGCAAAGTTATCAACACCGGGTAAAGGGTTAACATTAAAGACAATGAGCTGGTTGTTGTTGCTGATATTTGGGTCAGGAGTTGGTGAAGAGACTTCAGCAGATAAGACCAAATCCTCAGGTTGTTCTTGTTCTTCAAGCTGGACTTTTACCAACAGCACTTTTTCTGCACCTACTGGAAAATCACCAATATTCTCACACCTAATTTGTCCTTGCTCTACGGATATTTGACAAGGTCCAGGAGCTGTGGTGATGATGTCACTGAACAAGCCTTGAGTTACATCCACATTCAGTCTAACTCCAGAGGCATCACCAGGGCCTTGGTTACGAACAGTGATTTGCATTTTAGCAAAATCACCAGTAATGACACGAGTTTGGAACAGAGAAACACCAACCCCGATGTCAGCTTCTTGGGCCCATAAAAAATTTGAAGATAACACCAAGATTGTAAATAAAACTGTTCGCATTGTTCTCTCTGTTTTTCTTATTATTTTTTATCGAAAACGGTGTTTTGTCAATTACTTAGATCAATGCTGTATCCTGAGCGTTATATTTCATAACAAATGCCTGACATCGGGTAGGTATTTCTCGAATGACCCTGTGTTGAATAGGACCACAGTTTCGTTGGATCTAATCATGTTCATTTCAATCAGTGGCTTTAATGCTGCAATACATGCTGCACCCTCTGGACAGATCCATACATGTTTGTCTTGCCATACTTTCGTTACATGTTCAGCAATGTCAGTTTCACTGATGGCAATGGATGTGCCGCCGCTTTGTCGAACGATATCCACCACCTTAAAGTGCCCTACGCCACCAGCCACGTTGAGTCCAACTGCCAATGTTTGACCAGCAGGTGTTGGTTCTGGTTCAAATAATTGCTTATCGATGGCATTTTTAACGGGTGGCGTGGCAGCAGATTGTACGGCGATAATTTTGGGTCTTTTGGCATCGATCATTCCTAAAGCTTCTAACTCATCAAAAGCCTTCCACATACCCAGAATTCCAGTACCGCCTCCTGTTGGGTATAAGATCACATCCGGTAACTGCCATTGATCTGAGGCTTCATTGGGTTCAGCCAGCTCCAAGCCCATGGTCTTTTTACCTTCAATTCTCCAGCCGGGTTCTTGGAAAGTAGCCACATTAAAGTAACCATCGTTTAGGTACTTTTCTTTCATCAACATACCAGCTTCTTTGATGGTGCCTTTGACCATGTCGAGTTGAATTTTGTGGTTGTGATATGCCAACGCAGCGACATTTCCTTGTATTGGAGCAGGTGTATCATCTGGCATGATGACAGCGGCGCCGATGTTCATTTTATTGGCATAAAAAGCCAGAGAATCGCCGGCATTTCCTTGGGTTGGGACCGTGAGTTTAGGCAGTTTAAAATATTTAGCCATGTTAGCTACAACCGCCATGCCCCGATCTTTAAAGCTTAAAGTTGGGTTTTGCCCAAACCCTTTGTGGCCTTTACCTTCGTCTTTAATTAATAACTTAAAGCCGTGTTTTATTGCCAGTTTGTGGTCAGAATGATCAAGTAAAGGCGTATAACCTTCACCGTAAGATTGGTATCCAGATGTAATTGGTAACAAACCAGAAAAACGCCACATATTGTTTCTTTTTGGGTAATACCAAGTTGTATCTTTAATTGCCTCAGTGTCATAGACAGCTTGAACGGGTCTGTGATCCTTGGGGCATAAATTCATGAGTCGATCTTTGGGGTAATGTGTACCGCAGAAAGTACATTTTAAATGTGTAAAGTGGGGATTAAGCTCAGTCATGGTTAAGCCAAAAGCTTAACCATAACCTGTGGTTACTCAGCTGTAAACTGATATTTAGAAGTTAAAGCTGATTGATTTCATGGCGGTGAATCCAGCCCAATGCAGCCCCAGTTACAACAAACTGTATGATTTGAAATACAGTTCCATAAAGAACAAACATCATAACCGGTTCGATTAAGAATTTAGCAGCGGTTGAAAATACCATAACTGAATAAACCAGAAGACCTAAAATGAGGCTGAATTTAATACCAGAGGCTATTGGATTGTCTGTTTTTGAACGGTAGTAAAAAGGAAACATATAGGCAATAACCCAACCTTGCAATACAACGGCAAACATCCCGAATACCATCATAGGTTCGCCTCTTGTGAAAGCACCGAGTTGTAGGTAAACATCGTGAAACAAGAGCATATGCCATGGATAGGCTAACATCATAGTAAGTACGAAAAACGAAGCAATAGATAAAAGTAATTTATTCATTTGGGTTCCATTAAACCTAAATATTACTGTCAAGAGGGTTTGGGACACCAGTTCCTGACTCTAAATATGGTTTAAGGCTTACGGTTAGGAAATAGCCCCATTTACTGTTGCAATGGCGAAAAAAATCATTGGCTTCAGGCCATCCTACATGTGAAAAATTAAGAGCACTGCCCTGTTCTGTTTCTGTGATTTCAAATGTCATCTCACCCGTTTCTTGCCACGGGCCATTTTCACATTGCCACACAACTTTCTTATTGGGCTCAAGTTCTTTGATGCGCATTTGAACCTCATGATCTCGATTAGGCCCAAAAAAGACCTGGGTTAAATCACCAACAGATTTACCTGCAATTGTGTGAGCCCACCAACCACTTAAGCCTTCAGCGCTAACAATGGATTGGTAAAGTGATTCTGTGGTGGTTTGTATTTCAACTTTGTGTAATATTTCTTGCATGATTAAACTCCGGTTTTTAGTATTTTGAGTGCTTTTCGTTCCAACTTTAACAGGGTTTCATCCCAGCCCCAGTGGTGACGGTCAGCCAACTCTTGGGTAGAAAAATTTTGATGTAATAAGGTTAAACGGGTACCATTATTAATGGCAATGAAATCCAGGCTAACCAGCGTTTCTTCACCCGCACCCTCGGTTGGTTTTTCCCAGACCCAGGTAAACACAAGCCGACTATAGCGTGTAATGATTTTGTAGACTCCGTTCAGCTTGTTGATTTGGTTGTTTGGTTCGTTGAATTGCATGTGATAGGTGCCTCCCTCATAGGGGTTGGTTTCAACATTCGATACATAAACGTCGTTCGTAGGACCCATCCATTGAATCAGAAGTTCTGGTTTAAGCCAGGCTTCAAAAATTTTTTCAGGAGGGTGCTGAAAGTCTCGAGTGATTTTTAAAGACACGGTGCCATCATTTTCAATTGATACGGTCATGATTCAGTCCTGGTTGGTTAAAAATTGATCTAAGGTATCTAGGCGCTTGTCCCAGAATTTTTGATAGCGTTCTACCCAATGCATCACTTCTTTAAGTGCGGCGGGGCGTAAACTGAGCGCATGGGTTCGTCCTTGTTTGTTTCGGGTAAGTAGGCCTCCACGTTCAAGAATTGCTAAGTGTTTGGTCATTTGTGCGGCAGATAAATCGTGTGGCTTTGAAATTTCAGCAACAGATTGTTCTCCAGCGGTAAGCTGGTCCAAAACACGTCTTCTGACGGGGTGCGATAATGCGAAAAAAGCATCATCTATTTGTTGATCTCTATAATATACCATATGGTGTATTATTGGTTTTTTTGAAAACCTTGTCAACTTGTTTTTAAGTAGTTATGTAAAAACAGTATGTTGATTGATATAAAGACAAATGGTTTATTAGTTGATTTCAAAGCCGTTTTTTGAGAAATGGGCTTTATCCAGTAATTTATCTTGGGCTATAAAAGACGCACTTAATCTACCAATCAAGAGGGCATAATGGCTTTTTACAAGTTTTAGTGGATAGGTAAATTCTGCTGTTTAGACCACGTTAATGTTTTGATATTAAAATTGAATTCATCAGGGTTGTCTATGTAGTCTTCTTTGCCATTTTTAT
>CALLLZ010000242.1 GCA_938008005.1 uncultured Marinicella sp.
AAAATATCTGCTCTGTTGTTGAAACCATTGATGGTCAAAAAAATATCAGACAGTTTATTGAAAATAACAAGAAAAAGCAGACAGATTCTAAACCATCAATCTAAATTCGTTGAAATACAGATTTTATCCCAAGCTTGACTCGGTAAATCATTGGGCAATACATGCCCCCCAACAAAATCATCAAACCAAAGGTTGTGATCCAATGTCCATCCAGCGAATTGGAAAGCAGATATATCACCTTGTGCCGCTGCGAAATGACTGTCAGATTGGCCCACCGAGATATAAACAGGTAATTGTCGCAAGGCACCAGATGGAAAAATATTAGAACCTGTGGCAAAGCCCAAATGGGCACCACTGATGGCATAAGCTGCAAAGTAATCTGCAGAGTTAAGACCAATGGCATGCATCACAAAACCACCCGCAGAAAAACCCCAAACATACCGACGTGTTGTTTCGATGTTATATCTGGCTTCCATATCATCCAAAATATCAGCCAAACGCCCAGAGTCTGCACCTGGGATCCAACCGCCTGTTCCACCAGTTGCTGCTTGAGCTACCACTATAAAACCAAACTCTTCGGCTTCACTTTGCCAATAATTTCGCATGTCTATAGCTGCGTTAGCGGCATTTCCAGCACCAGCGGCCCCATGCCAAACTGCCATGATCGGCATGGGTTCTGACACTTGATAGCTACTTGGTACATAATAATAAAAAGTATTATCTCCATTGATGGTGCGTGTTAGGACACCAGGAAACGCTCCACCCATACCATTTGATGGCAATGAATTATTTTCAACACCATCAATAAAAATCATATCCGGGCAATTATTTAAGCTGGGTACATTGGCTGTCGCCCATAATTGCATGGCCATTAATAATGACCACAAAACACATATGACTTTAATCTTTTTCAATTTCAACTCTATCGACATTTCTAAACCCTTGAGGTAACACTAATCCACGCTTAGCTCGATGTCCAATATAATTCACCAAATCTTTCCATTTAAACCGAATATAGCGGGCACCTGCATGGACTAAAAATGAGTCCTCTGGGGTGATGACTACAGTAGCCGCTAATTTTTCTTCACCAGCTTTTAACTTTTTAGCTGGAATGTTAATGAGTTTATTGCCTTTGCCTTTGGCCAACTCTGGTAATTCTTCTAATGGGAAGATCAGCATATAACCCGCAGTGGTCACACAAACCACATGCGCCTCAGGAAGTTTTTCTATCCATGTGGGTTTCATCGCGCTGAAACCTTTGGGTACACTTAAAACATGCTTACCCGCTTTCATTTTACTGTATAAATTTTCCATCACGCCGTGATACCCATAACCGGCATCTGAACACATCAACAATCGCGCATTAGGTAATTGACAAGTGACCGAGATCGGCAATAAATTATCTTTGAAATTAAACTTGGTTGTCAAAGGTTCACCCTGACCACGAGCTGAGGGCATGGTATGGGTGGGTAAACTGAATGCCCGACCATCGGAAGATAGAAACACGGATGTCAGATTACTGCGGCCATGGGCGTGATCCATATATTCATCACCTGCCTTATAATTCAAAGTGGTGGGATCGATGTCATGACCTTTGGCGGCTCTCACCCACCCAGAAGTAGATAAAATAATTGTACTGGGTTCACTGGGAACTAATTTGGTTTCATCAAAAACCTGTGCTGCTTCTCGTTCTGAAATTTGAGTTTTTCTGGCATCACCGTATTGTTCTAAATCAGCTTTGATTTCATTGCGAATCAATGTTTTCATTCGAGCTCTGGATTTTAAAATACCTTCTAGCTCATCTTTTTCTGATTGTAATTCGATTTGTTCCGTACGAATTTTCATCTCTTCCAAACGCGCCAAGTTACGTAAACGTGTATCTAGAATGGCATCGGCTTGAATCTCAGAAAGTTTAAAAGCCTTAATCAACTCTTTTTTGGGTTCGTCTTCATAACGAATGATCCTGATCACTTCATCCAAATTCAAAAAAGCAATCAACAAACCTTCTAAAATATGTAACCTTGCATCAACTTTATCAAGACGGAATTGTAAGCGGCGACGCACAGTTTCTGTGCGGAAACGCAGCCACTCTTGAAGAATCATTTTCAAATTCTTTACTTGTGGACGGCGATCCAAACCAATCACATTAAAATTAGCTTTGTAAGTTTTTTCTAAATCTGTTGAAGCAAATAAATGCAACATCAAATCATCAAAATTAACTCGGTTTGAACGAGCTGTTATCACCAACCGAACTGGATTTTCATGATCCGATTCATCACGTAAATCACTGACCATAGGCAATTTTTTTGCACGCATTTGACTGGCAATTTGTTCCAGTACCTTACTACCCGAGGCTTGATGTGGCAAAGCTGTCACTATCACATCATTGCCTTCACGCTCATAAACTGCACGCATTCGAATACCGCCATGGCCAGTTTCATACATCTTCAGAATATCAGCTTTTGGAGTAATGATTTCTGCTTTTGTTGGGTAATCTGGTGCTTGAATAAATTGACATAGATCAGCCACTTCAGAGCTGGGATTATCCAGTAAATGTAATGTGGCCTCAGCCACTTCAGTCAAATTATGAGGTGGTACATCAGTAGCCATCCCAACAGCAATTCCAGAAGCGCCATTAAGCAAAACATTCGGTAACCGAGCCGGTAACCAAAGTGGTTCTTCCAAAGTACCATCAAAATTTGGTCCCCAATCAACCGTGCCATGTGGTAACTCTGATAACAAAGTTTTTGCATAGGGTGTTAATCGTGATTCGGTATAACGCATCGCAGCAAAAGACTTGGGGTCATCAGGTGAACCAAAGTTACCTTGACCGTCAACCAAAGGATAACGATAAGAAAACGATTGCGCCATCAACACCATGGCTTCATAACATGCTGAATCTCCATGTGGATGGAATTTACCAATCACATCACCAATGGTTCGCGCTGATTTCTTGTGTTTAGACTGGTTTGATAAGCCTAACTCACTCATGGCATAAACAATACGTCGTTGTACCGGTTTTAGGCCATCACCAACAAAAGGCAGGGCTCGGTCCAGTACCACATACATCGAATAATCCAAATAGGAACGCTCGGCATATTCGCCCATTGAAATGCTTTCAAAATCCATGGATTGAGTCATATAAATTGGTGGTTATTCAAAATGTATATT
>CALLLZ010000243.1 GCA_938008005.1 uncultured Marinicella sp.
CATTAATCACATTAAGACTGTCATCAACTTTTTGCCATTGCAGTCGCCCAGCTTCCGGTTCGAATATTGCCAACCCATTTGAAATTTCATCGAAATCCAAATGCATCGCCAGTGCAATCGCAACCACTGCCGTGGCATTCATATAGTTATGTCGACCCAAAACGGACAATTGCAAATCAAAGCTTTCACCCCTTTGAGTTAAGATTTGATAACCATCTGTTTTTTCACACAATTGAAAATCTGCATCAAGATGTAAACCAAAAGTTAAAGTCTTACCTTTAACTTTGGCTTTAAAGTCATTTAAATAAGGAGAGTCGGCATTGATAATAGCCAAACCATCTTCATCCAAAGCTTGATATATTTCAGCTTTACCAGTGGCAATGTTATCGACACTTCCAAAACGACCTACATGGGCATCACCGATGTTAGTAATCAATGCAATATCAGGCTTAATAATATCCGTCAATCGAGCAATATCACCTAATTGTGCTGCACCCATTTCAATCACTGCTACCTCATCTTTCTGGCTAATCGCCAACAACGACAAAGGCACTCCTATTTCGTTGTTAAAGTTACCATGAGTGGCAAAACACTTATATTTTTGACTGAGCACAGAGAATAACATGTTTTTAACGGTAGTTTTACCATTCGACCCAGTGATACCAATAACTTTGACACCAGTTTGTCTGACCCAAGCAGTGGCCATCGCTTGTAAAGCAACCAATGTATTTTTAACAATTAATTGTGGTACATCCACTTCGACTGCATTAGCAACTAACACCGCTGCTGCGCCGTTCTCAACCGCCGCCTGACAATAATCTTCACCATTGAAAAATTCGCCTTGTAAAGCAACGAATATTTTTCCCTTACAATCGCTTCTGGAATCAGTAGTCACACCTTGAATACGTGCTTCCTTGCCAACAAAATTTCCACCAACTATGGCTGATACTTGATGTAAGTTCATTTGTATCATACTGCCACCTGCAATAACTCTTTGACAGTTTCAATGTCATTAAACGGCAACAGTTTTCCGTTCACTTCCTGTGTAGATTCATGGCCTTTTCCAGCGATTAAGATAATGTCACCTCGTTGACTCTTATCAAGCACATAGGCAATGGCTTGTTTTCTGCTATTTACCACATGCGGCTTGTATTTCATTCCAGCTTCTATTTCCGAAATAATTTGCGCCGGTGATTCAAACCGTGGATTATCATCAGTCAACACCACTTTATCGGCATATCGTTCAGCAATTTCACCCATCATTGCACGCTTACCCTTATCGCGGTTACCGCCACACCCAAACACACACCAAAGTGTTTTCTTGGTATGTGCTCTTAAGGCTTTCAATACTTGCAATAATGCATCTGGTGTATGCGCATAATCCACCACCATGATTGCACCATTGCGATCATCGTCAATGCGGTTCATGCGTCCAGGCACTGGCTGTAATTGATTAACGATTTCCAGTAATTGGTTAACTGAGTAACCAGCAGCTTCTAAAGTTGCCATCACTGCCAACGTATTCAGTACATTAAAATCGCCTAACAACGAAGTTTTTAACTTTATTGTCTGTTGCTTCGCCTCAAGCTCAAAGGCAATTCCCGCTGACAACAAATTGATGTTAGTGGCCTTAAACGCTGCATCTGTACTATCGATACCATAAGAAACCGTTGGTTGTTGATTTAGTTCATTGGCCAACCATGAAGCACCCATTGCATCATCAGCATTAATGATACTGACAACTGGATCAAAGTCTTTAAACAACTTTAGCTTAGCTGCCGCATAAGCCTCCATGGTTTGATGGTAATCTAAATGATCACGACTTAAATTGGTAAATACAGCCGAATGAACTTGAGTCCCATTAAATCGATGCTGATCTAATGCATGAGAAGATACTTCAATACACACATGTTCAAACCCTGCATCCACCATTGCTGCCATGTTTTTTTGTATGGCTATTGCCGATGGCGTGGTATTCTGTAAGGCAGTGAGCTGCTCAATACCTCCGACACCCAAGGTGCCTATGTAGCCGGCTTTAACACCCAATTGTTCTAATGCATGCATCATCAACCAAGCTGTTGAGGTTTTGCCATTGGTTCCAGTAATTGCAGTTACATTCAACTTTTGACTCGGCTGGTCATAGAAAGCACAAGCCAAACCACCTAATATTTCACTTAAATTTGTGCATTCAAAAACCGGGATCTTAAGTGATTTTTGACGACCTATATATTTTGTTCGCTCTACTTTAGTGGGCTCTGTAACCACCGCAATGGCGCCAGCTCTTTCCGCTTGATAAGCATAATCCATGCCATGCACATTGAACCCCGATAACGCAACAAATACATCTCCGGGCTGAACTTCGCGACTGTCCAAACACAAATCACTGATGATTAGTGTCGGGTCTAAATCACTGGGTTTATCAACTGAAAACATTGGCGACAACTGTTTCAACTCTGACTGCAACCAAGCCAAACTTTTAACTTTATTTTTCTGATCATTCTGCATCATCAGACTCCGTTAGGTCAGTGACACCAACTCCAGTTATATCAACCAAAGTACGGGTTACTTGATCAGCTGGCACATTCAATAACCGCAAACCAGTTTTCATTATTTTTGAAAAAACCGGCGCCGCAACCAAACCACCGTAATATTCCTCACCTTGAGGGTTATTAATGCTGATCGCAACCACCAATCTAGGTGAGGAAACCGGAGAAAAACCAACAAACGAAGACATGTAATTATCTGAATAACCACCTTTTTCAGCTATTCTTGCGGTACCTGTTTTCCCGGCCACACTATAATTGGGAATAAAAGCTTTGTGTCCTTCGTTATCCATCACCACATGGGAAAGCATGTCAGTTAATTGAGAAGCAATCATGGGGTCGATGATGGCTTTATCTTCATTGATGTTACCTTTGATAAAAGTTGGCGGGCGGTAGCGGCCTTGGTTTGCAAACACTGAATAAGCCGAAGCCAACTGTAATGTGGTCACAGACAAATTATAACCACGAGATAACGCTGCATGATCTGCAGTTCTCCAACGTTCATGATGAGGTAAGTAACCTGCAGACTCACCCATGAAGCCACTACCTGAGGATTGTCCATAACCAAAACGATGGTACACATCCCAAAGATGTTCTTTGCCCAAACCTAAGACCAATTTAGCTACGCCAATATTACTGGACTTAACTAAAATATCAACCAAACTCAACTCGCCATAATCTCTGAAATCATGAATCACAAAACCATCCACCTCATACTCACCAGGAGAAGTGTTAACCACTGACTGCGGTGTGTATTCTGCACTTTCCAATGCTGCCACCACAGCGAATGGTTTCATTACAGAGCCTGGCTCATAAATATCTGTAACTGAACGGTTCCTCAACCCTTCATTCGAATCTTTACTACCATTGGGATTAAACGATGGCTGATTAACCATAGCCAAAATTTCACCAGTCTTCACGTCCAAAACCACCGCTGAGCCTGAAGTGGCTCGATGTTTATAAACCGCCTTTTTCAATTCCATATAAGCAGCATATTGCAAACGCCTGTCTAAGCTCAAATGCAAGTCTTTACCTGGTTTAGCTGCTTTCAGTTCATCAACGTCAATATCTGCGACCACTTGACCCAACAAATCTTTAACCACGGTTTTTTTACCAGAAATACCGGTTAACCAATTATCATAGGTTCTTTCCAAACCCTCTTGACCTATATCTTCCACATCAGTAAAACCAACTACATTGGCCAATATCTCGCCAGTTGGATAAAATCTTTTGAATTCTGTCCTGAATTCCACACCTTTCATATTTAAAGCCTTAACTTGGTCAGCAAGCATGGGCGTAATACGCCTTTTAATGAACAAAAAATGACGATCTTTTCTAGAAGTGATTATTTGTTTTAACTCATCAGCATCTAGATCCAAAACCTCTGCCAGCTGTTCAACTTTGCTGAATTGATCCAACAGTTGTCCTGGCACAATTCCAACAGATACCATGGCCGTACTCAAGGCCAAAGGCTCACCATTGCGATCATATATGGAACCACGTGACACAGGGATTTCCACTTCCCTCACATGCCTTTTTTCACCCTGAGTTTGATAAAACTCAGCTCCACGAACCTGAATCGAAAACGCTCGAACAACCACCACCACAAAGCAACACAGTAAAAACGCCATTACAATGGCAATCCTCAAGCTGATGTTGACTTGTTTGTGCTGTGATTTTTTCATCGAACTATGACCATAACCTGTTCATCTTCTGGCAGTTTCATGTTTAATTCTTCGCGTGCCACTTGCTCAATGCGATTATTTGACACCAAGGTAGATTTCTCAATTTGCAAACGAGCCCATTCAGCATTTAATTCTAATTTCTGCTTTTCAACACCTTGAGTTTCTGCAAACAATTTTCGCGTCTCATTTTGATAATAAACATAATTGACGACTACACCAATTAACAAAAATATCAGAAACACACTTAAACCACTCTGAACATTCATAATTTCTCTGCCACTCTCATAATGGCACTTCTGGCGCGTACATTATCGTCATGATCAACTGCCTTAATGGGTTTACCAAGTGACTTTAAAACTGGCTGTTTTGCATCATCTGGAATTACAGGCATTCGCCGATCCACTTTGGCCGGTAGTGACAAAGTCCTAATAAAACGTTTAACCAAGCGATCTTCCAGTGAATGAAAGCTGATCACCACCAAACGACCACCCTGTCGTAACAAATCGAAGGCCAATGGCAATACACGTTCCACCTGCCCCAATTCATCATTGATGAAAATCCTGATGGCTTGAAATACTCGCGTAGCAGGATGTTTCTTAACTTTATAAAATGGCGGGTTAATTTCACTGACCAAGTCTGCCAAATCAAATGTTGTCTCAATAGGCTTCTCTTCCCTAACCTCAACTATTTTTCTGGCTATGCGACCCGCATTTTTTTCTTCAGAATATCGCCAAAAAACTTTTTTCATTTCATCAACTGATGCAGAGTTAACCCATTCTGCCGCCGTTATTCCAGTTGAATTATTCATGCGCATGTCCAGCGGTCCATCCTTCTGGAAGCTGAAACCACGTTCAGCCTGATCAATCTGCGGTGAAGAAACACCAAAGTCAAACAAAATGCCATCAAATTGCAAATTTGCATCTTGCATTCCTGTCAACGCCTGTTCAAAACCATCGGCATAAATTGATAAGCGCTTGTCTTGAAGTTGCAATTGTTCAGCAACTTTGATGGCCTCCGGATCACAATCAACCACCGATAAACGACCCGTCGAATCCAGTTGAGAAAGAATCATTTTACTGTGGCCACCGCGGCCAAAAGTGGCATCTAAATAATGACCTGAAGGTTTAATATTAAGGGCTTCCACTGCCTGATTGAGTAGCACTGATTGGTGGCTTATTTGTTCCATCACAGCACCAATGATTTCATGGCATCAGAAACCTCACCATTCATGGCTGGCACTTGATGTCTGGTTTTCTGCAAGGCATCTTCATTCCAAATTTCGAATTTACTTCCCAAACCCAACATCACCACACGTTTTTCCATCGACGCCACCTGACGCAAAGTAATGGGTAATAAAATCCTAGAGCCTTTGTCAGGTACAACATGATAAGCACTACCAACCAAACGACGTTGTAATGCACGGTGCATCGGATCAAAGGTACTCAAAGACATCACTGAATCACGCACCTTTTCCCATTCTTGTTCTGGATAAAGCCACAATGAGTCGTTTTCATAGGCATTATAGGTAAGCACCAAACGGTTTTCACAGACATCACTGATCGGTTCGCGATACATAGAAGGTATCGCCAACCGGCCTTTAACGTCTAAATTCAATGCTATTTCACCGTAAAACACTACTTAATCCCACAAAAGTACACTTAACTCCACATTATTGCACTTTATGATTAAAACCAGGTTAAGTCAAGCATCTCACAAGAAAAAATCAATAGAATCAACAACTTAAGGAATATTTAACATTAAGAAATGACTGTAAGTTATTGATTTATATAAGATCAACATTTGCTTTCATACACTTCCATGCAAGACTTTCAAACTGCGAGTATGTAGTTAAAGAGCTTGAGCAAACCCACTTTTCACCACGAAAACCTTTACCAATCTTCCTAACCATAACAACCAACAATCTTCATGCCAACCAATCACAATACCATTCAGATTGACTTAAACATTATCAGCACATTAAATTCAGTAACTTATAGATAAGAATTGTAAGAAGTATCTCGCATATATTCAAAAGGCTGACAGTTATTTTTTCAACAAAGACATCACTCATAGGGTGTTGTGTGTATAATTTAAACAAACCAGACATGAGTTAAGCTTTTTTGATCCATATGAAGATTTACCAACATGCATAACAAAATAACAGCGATTGCGATTATATTTTGTCTGATGCATTTTACCCAACTTTTATTGGCTCAAAAAACTCCTCAAAGTCAAAACCTAGATCAAATATTTGCCGAATATGAAATAGAACTCAGCAACAACCCAAGTGCCGTTGTCAAAAAATTGTTAGCTGCACCTGTCAACGATAATCAACATGAGTTGGCAGCCCAGTACCATTACACCCTTAGCTACGCCTACTTAAACTTAGTCTATCCGCAAAAATCACTGACTGCAGCCAACCAAGCCCTGTCACTCCTTCAAAACCAACAACCAGCATGGCTATATAACCGCATACTTATTACAAAATCTCAAGCCATGGAACTGAATGGTCAAGCCAATGAAGCCCTACCTCTGGCCAAACAGGCATTAAGTTGGGCAGAGTCTCAGAACAATGAAACATCAGATCAACAAAAAATGATTATTGATGCATTGATTGCGTTGGGTTATATAGAGAACACTTTAGGAAACTCAGTAGCTGCTTTGGAAGCCTTAATGCGTGCTTATAATATGGCACCACAAACTGATGCGGTCAATACCAAAAGCGCCATTGCAAGCAGCATAGCTTTGGTTTATGAATACCGGCGCGAGAATAAATTGGCCATACCTTATTTTGAAGAAGCCGTTCAATATCATCGACGCACTGAAAATTTGCTGGAGTTATCCATAGCCTTATATGGCCTAGGTCGGGCCAATAAAAATCTTGGATTACATGAACTTGGAAAAAACCAACTATTAGAGTCGCTAGAAATTTCCAGAACTATAGATGATGATCAAGGCATAGCATATGCTTTGAAAGAATTGGCACCGTTATACATGCAAGCTGAAGAACTGGACGAAGCAGAGTCTATGCTCAATGAAGCAGCCAATCTATTTAATCAAAGCAATAATAAATTCATGTTATTTGACTTGCACAAAACGCTGAGCCAATTGTACCTGGCAAAAAATGACAGCAACAATGCGCAACTTAATCTCAAACTGGCTAAACAACATTTGAATCCAAAACGCATGCCCATTCAAGCCATATCGCTGGAAGAGTTAGAGTCCCAAGTTAACGCTGCACAAGGACTATACAAAGAAGCATTTACCCAGTTAATCAGCACTGTTGGCAGAAAGCAAAGAATCCTATCTGAACAAAGCACACAACAATTACATGAGTTAAGAACTCAATTTGAACTGGAAGCACAAGCCAAAGAAAACTCCCTGCTGTCGCAAGAAAATGCAGAACAGAAGTTAAGACTCTTAAATGAAGAACAACAGAACAATAAACTGATGCTGGCCATTATTGCCACAGCCAGCTTGGTTGTCATATTGATAGCAACGGAACTACATAATAGAAAACAACAGCGAAGACTTTATCAATTAGCCAATTATGATCAACTTACCGGCTTGCCAAACCGGACCTACACATTACAAAAACTCAAGGCTAATCATCACAAACTTAAACCAGAACAGTTTATTTATATAGTTATGCTTGACCTTGATTATTTCAAACAAATCAACGACCGATTAGGCCACGATGTAGGCGACCAAGTTTTAAATCAAATTGGCCAACTATGTCGACAACATATTGTGCAACCTCATATAGCTGGCCGATTTGGCGGAGAGGAGTTTTTACTGGCTTTTTTTGACAGCTCAGTTGAAGAAGTTACGACAATAATTGAAACGCTGCGCCAACACGCATCCAACATCAACAAACTCATAAAAACTGACAACAACACAGCCTGTCCCCCCATCAGTTTTTCTGCTGGATTAAGTAGCTGTCAAAGTAACAAAGCCATTTCTGATTGCATCAAAAATGCTGATCTGGCAATGTATCAGGCTAAAAATGCTGGCCGCAATCAAACGATGGTTCCGGAAAGTTAATTTACACCCACCTAAATATAGCACCTGATCTTTAAGAAAGTTTTATATACTGAATTTGAGCTCCATTCATTGTTAGAAAAACATCAAGAAAAGTTGAAAAGCTTGCGAGAGGAAGTTACACGTCAGTTAAACACAATACCCAGCTAGATAGCATCAAGCAATTGCTCACCGCACCAACTTCAAACACCTACAGTTAGCCAACAGTGTTTCATTGTTTTTTTAATTCCACCAAAGAAAAAGCCTTTATCAAAAAGATAAAGGCTTTTATGGGTACGTTAAACTGTCAACGGTCTAACTTAACATCTGGCAATGTCCTTTCAGGCTTAACAGTTAACTTTGAAAAATCATTAAATTGAATCAATGATGCCGTTCAATGTTGCACTGGGTCGCATAGCAGCTTCAGCCAATTGATTGTTTGGCTCGAAATAGCCCCCGATTTCAACTGCTGTACCCTGAGCATCCAGTAGCTCTTGTAAAATCGCAGCTTCATTTTGCTTCAGTTGCTCAAAAACCTGTTTAAATTTCGCATTCAATATGGCATCTTCGTTTTGCACTGACAAAGCTTTGGCCCAATACTTGGTTAAATAATATTGCGATCCACGGTTATCCAACTCGTTGACTTTTCGTGAAGGTGATTTATTCTCACTCAAATACCTTTCATTGGCATCATCTAAAGCAGCAGCCAAAACTTTGGCTTGCTGGTTATTGGTTTTATCTGCCAGGTCTTCCAAAGAAACAGCCAAGGCCAAAAATTCACCCAGGGAATCCCAACGTAAATGGCCTTCTTCAACAAATTGCTGAACATGCTTGGGTGCTGACCCACCGGCGCCAGTCTCGAATAAACCACCGCCTGCCAACAAAGGCACAATAGATAACATTTTAGCACTGGTACCCAACTCAATAATTGGGAACAGATCAGTCAAATAATCACGCAATACATTACCAGTCACTGAAATGGTGTCTAAACCTTCGGTCACTCGTTCACAGGTGTACCGCATGGCAGCTTTGGGGTTCATAATTTTGATTTCCAGACCGCTTGTATCATGTTCAGGCAAATAGCTCTCTACTTTTTCAATCAAGTTACGGTCATGAGCACGGTTTTCATCTAACCAAAAAATCGCTGCTGAACCGGTATTTCTGGCTCGAGTAACAGCCAATTTAACCCAATCTCTTATCGGCAAATCTTTGGTTTGACAAGCGCGCCAAATATCACCCACTTCTACCTCATGCTGCATGAGAATCTCACCAGCGGTATTGACCACTCGCATCATGCCTGCTTGTTCTATTTCAAAAGTCTTGTCATGGGAACCATACTCTTGGGCTTTTTGTGCCATCAGTCCAACATTACATACATTACCCATACTCACCACATCAAAAGCACCATGCTCCTGACAATATTCGATGATTTCTTGATAGATACCAGCGTAGCTGCGATCTGGGATGATGGCAAGCGTATCTTGTAACTGACCTTCTGAGTTCCACATTTTCGCTGATGACTTAATGGCTGCAGGCATCGATGCATCAATGATGACATTATTAGGGACATGTAAATTGGTGATGCCTTTATCAGAATCAACCATTGCCAAAGCAGGTTGCGTTTCATAACAAGCCATTATGTCAGCTTCTATTTCAGCTTGTTTAGTCGCAGACAACTGCTGAATTTTGTTATAAACACTGCCAATACCATTGTTCACCTCTACACCAATTTCTTCGAATAAAGAACCATGCTTGTTAAAGGCCTCTTCATAATACACTTCAACGGCATGACCAAACATAATCGGGTCTGACACTTTCATCATGGTGGCTTTTAAATGCAATGATAACAATACATTTGATGACTTGGCATCTTTGATCGTTTTAGCAAAAAACTTCCTTAAAGCCAATTGACTCATACAAGATGAATCTATCACTTCTTGTGCTTGTAACTGTAAACCAGCCTTCATTACAGTGACTTTACCATTGGCATCTACGTGTTCAATACGAACTTCATCAGCACTTGGCATCACATAAGACTGTTCACTACCATAAAAATCTCCAGCGTCCATATGCGCGACATGGGTTTTTGAGTCACTTTTAATCTCTCCCAAACGATGTGGGTTGTTTCTCGCATAAGCTTTAACTGCAGCAGCCACTCGACGATCAGAGTTACCCTCACGTAAAACTGGATTAACTGCACTGCCTAAAACTTTTGCATATTTTTGCGCTGCGATCTTTTGTTCTTCAGTCTCAGCATCTTCTGGAAAATCAGGTAAGTCATAACCTTTGGCTTGCAGCTCTTTGATGGCTGCGTTTAATTGTGGGACAGAAGCAGAAATGTTTGGCAGCTTTATGATATTCGCTTCGGGCGTTTTAGCCAATACACCCAATTCACTCAATGCATCTTCGGATTTTTGCGTTTCTTTTAACCTTTCTGGAAATTGCGCCAAAATCCGACTGGCCAAAGAAATGTCTTTGGTTTCAACTTCAACTCCGGCCTGAGCCGCAAAACTTTGTACAATAGGTAAAAAAGAATAAGTAGCCAAAGCTGGCGCCTCATCAGTGATGGTATAAATAATGGTTTGTTTGGTCATGTCCGCTCCAGTTGATTTTTGGCCATCAAGCAACTGTCATAAAACATCAATCACGCATGGCCATAATTAATGGCGCGAATTATATCAAAACCCATGTGTATTATCTCAAAAACATACAATACTTCCGCATCTAATAAATTTTAATCCTTTAACCTAGACCAAGCAAAGTGAAGCCCAATAACCTCAAAGCAAATATCAAGATAAAGCAAGTCCAGCAAATGGGTTTATTAAGGGGTTGGCACAGCCGGATTGCCTGGAATGGAAATAGGCGAGATAGGAAAAATCACTGGCCAAAGAGATCTGAACCCTCAAGCCCCCTCCCTAGGGTCATCATATATTCACTTCATGATAGTC
>CALLLZ010000244.1 GCA_938008005.1 uncultured Marinicella sp.
CATGAGTTGGCTCACGAGTGGTGGGGAAACAGTATCACTTGCAAGACTTTTGCTCATTTTTGGCTGAATGAAGGTCTGGTTCAATTTCTTGTGTCCGCATACAAAGGACATAAATTTGGACCTGAAGCCTACAAGAAAGAAATTGAATTGGCGATAAACAGGGTCAAAAAAGCACAGGATAATGGAAAGGGCGGGCCTGTAGCATATAAATATAATATCTCAGAAAAAGACATTAACCATACAATGGTTTACAACAAAGGTGCCTTGGCTTTTCATAAGCTCAAACATAAACTGGGCGAACGTGTATTTTGGCAAGCTTTAAAGCATTACAGCTTGACCCATAAAGGTGGCTCTGTCATAACCCAAGACTTAAAAACTGCCTTTGAACATATTTCAAACCAAGACCTAACTGAATTTTTTGAGCAATGGGTTTATGGTGAGAAGGTTCATAAAGTAGTATTCTGATCTTTTAGGTTCTCTGTATCATTAGTGTATCGAGTTTAATCAAAAAATTTAAATAACTTGAAACCTTTTTAATTCTGTTGTGTATAGTTGAGTATGAATAGCTTAAATACATACCATGAATTTGATGCCAACGTCGAAGTCTAAGCCAATCTCTTCAGTGGTTGACCTTGAAGAGAGAACTTGGCTGGCAGCCCACTTACGAGGTGATGCAGAAGCATTTAGTAAATTAATGCATGCTTACAGAAAACCTGTGTATAGTTTTTTAGTTCGCAATGGTCTGGATCAATCCGCTAGAGATGACGTGTTTCAGGACATATTTCTTAAAATTCACAAATCAGCTCATACCTATCAATCCAATCGACCTTTAAGCCCTTGGGTTTTCACCATAGCGGTTAATACCATTCGTAATTTCCAAAGGAAAGTACAGCCGGTGTCGGTGTGTCTTGAAGCAGCAGAAATTGTCGAAGACGATGCGCCCTCTCCTGATTGCGAAGCACAATTGGACGAGACCATTGATTGGTTAGAACAAGCGGTGATTCAATTACCACCCGCTCAAGCTGAAACCTTTACCCTATCTATCATCAAAGGCATGAAAATTAAAGAAGTCGGAGAAATTCTCGGTTTACCTTTAAATACCATAAAAACCCAACTCAGACGAGCCAGACAAACCTTACTCGAATCATTTCAGTCAAATAAAAACAGCAACATCAAAGCAAGCAAAGCAGACAGCTACCAAGGAGTACCCCATGAGTGATGATATGAACAACAACATCTGTGATGAAATCTGCAGTCATTTATTGGAACTAAATCCAACTGATTCACTTCCTGGTGAACTGAAAGAACACTTGGATACTTGTGCGGCTTGTGCGACAACTTATCATGATCTTCTCGCCATCAATCAAGGTATTGAAGCCATGCCAGAACATGACGTTTCAGACGAGGTTTTCTTGCGAACTTTACAAGCCGTCAAAGCCCATAAAACGGGCTTAACAACTGTAAAAAAAGACAAAGGCATCAACCCACAATGGGCCACGGGATTGGCAGCTTCTTTTGTCTTATTTGCGGTGACAGGACTGATTTATAATGGCTCAATTTCTGAGTTTCAAGCAGACTTCAGTCAAATACCTATCCCTGCAGAGTCTGAACATGAGTCCATTACTCAAGACAGTGTTGAGGCAGATGGATTGAGGTGGCGCGCTGTTGGTAAAGATGAGCGAATCAATATTCAGCTGAAAGAAAATGATGCCAAAGTACAGCAAAAAACCCTTGATCAGTCGCTAAATAGTGCACCAGCACCTAAACCAACAGTCAGTGTAACTTTGGATGAGATAGCCAGTGATGTGACTTTGGGTATAACAGTCGCTGGTGAACGAAAAATGTCTGCTAAGAAAAAAGCAGAAGTGCCTGCGTTTTTGGCAATAGAACATGAGGTGGCTGTAGTTACAAATAGCATGACTAAAAATGACAAAGGTTCCAACTCTCAACTTAAAAACCAAAGTAACAAGTTAAACGAAGGCAAATTTGCAGAACTATCTACAGAAGTGATATCAGCGGATGAAATGGCTGAAGCCGAGGAAAGTGCCACTGAAGCAGAAAAGGAACTTTCGTATGAGCAACTTGAGGCAAAAATTAAAGAACGAAGGAATGAAATGAGGAGAAATGCTCAACTGGCCAAAACATCAGCTGAATCCATTCCTGAATCTGAATTAGTTGAATCCAATGATCTAGAATTCAAACCTGTAGATAGTCCGGTTGAACAACCTCGACAGGATTCCTTGGTTGATGATTTGGCCGCAGGTACAGACAACGACCAGGCCTTTGAGTTAAATGAGAGCTTAGGTGGCGTATTTGGCAAAGCTTCTGACGTCAATGGTACAAATAATGTTGCCGTTAAATATTTGGACAAATTGCAAACCACTGAGAACTTGAATTTCAAATCCGCCACCGGTTATTGGGCCAATACTTATTTACCAGGCGACCCAAATATGCGCTGGATTCAAGCTGAACTTAAACAAAACAATGGCCTGTCTGATGGTCTGATCGATGATTTAAAACTGTCGAATGTGCAGCAGAATATTCAACCTTTTGATTTTCCCAGCAATGCAGCCTTGGGTTTATATTTGAACAGCGATCGCAAAGCTTTGAATGAATCAGGGCCGACACGCATGCGCTTACAAGTTGGGATCCAAGCTGGTCAGCAAAAAGGTGGCCATCGTTCAGCTTTGAACTTGGCAGTGATTTTAGACTTGGATAAAAACCCAAATGAAGCACAAAATAATTCGAATCTAAAGGAAAAAACCAAGGCTTTGTTAAATGCATTACTCAAAGCCAAACAACCTGCTGATCAAATGACTGTTTATACAAGCTCAGGTGAACGAATTTTATCAGCCACCAACTTTAAGCATGGTCCAATTCAAGTGGCTTTGGAGCGTTTATTTGCTCAAGAGACTGTACCTGCGACAACAGATCTAGAACAAACATTGAGTATTGCCAATAGTTGGTTAAAAATTCAAGATGACCCCAATGCAGTTTTGGGTTCCAGTGCGGTTTTGTTGGTTTCTGCAGATCAAGGGTTGAGCTTAACTCCAGCTATTGAAACCATGGTGCAACAAAATGCCATTGACGGCATCACTTTAAGCACCATTTCATTGGCTGGCATTGAACACAGAGCACAATTAGAGCGTTTGGCATTGATGGGACAAGGGCACAGCCGGGTTTTGACCGGCGT
>CALLLZ010000245.1 GCA_938008005.1 uncultured Marinicella sp.
TGGTTACTCCACCTTAAAATTATCCAACGCGGAGATTGGGAATCTATGAAGGCCCCGTAGGGCTTGACTTTAAGCACTCATTTGCGTCGTTATGACTTATAAAAATATGAATAACTATTCGTTCTAAGTCAAGCCTAGCAATTGAGCACTTAAAGACCAAGCAGAGAAATATGAATAGATCAGGATCTCCTTAAGTATGTAAAAAATTATCATTGAAAAACCGCCTATATATTCATTTCCATATCAAATACATTGATCTATCTTAAATGTTACTGAGTCGGATTGATCTGATAGGCATCGGGTTCAGTTGATCAAAAAGTCAATTTGAATTTTTCACCAAAGTATGAATGTGACTCACGTTGTTCCGTATTTGGAGCGCTTCCAAATAAAATTTAATTATACGGCCCATATTTATATGGGCAATCAATATAAAAATTGGTAATGCCATCAGTCATATCCAAACCAGCATTACCAATAAATTTAATAATGATTTCATTGGTTTGAGCGTTGGCATGGCTAGTGCAAATAAGAACAAGTGTGGTTATGAGTGTTTTGTTCATTTTTCATTTGAGTAAACCATTGCTAACTGTGGAGTTATATCTCGTCTGATTCTTGATCAAAGTCTTCAAACAAATAAGTACTTAAATAACGTTCACCTGTATCAGGTAACATAGCCAGTATCACAGAACCAGGTTTTGCTTTTTTTGCTGTTTCTAAGGCTGCAGCGAAAGTTGCGCCTGATGAAATGCCGCAAAGTATTCCTTCTTTGGATGCCAATGCCAATGATGCGGTTTTTGATTGATGTTCATCTACAGGAATTAAATCATCATAGATTTTTGGGTTCATCACATCTGCGATAAAATCAGGTGTCCAACCTTGTAGTTTGTGTGGGTTCCATTCTTTACCAGACAGTAATTGTGCTTCTACCGGTTCTGTAGCCACGATTTGTATGTCAGGGCGTGCGAGCTTTAACATTTCACCCACACCCGTAATGGTCCCACCAGTACCATAACCACTGACAAAGTAATCTAAACGTTTGCCAGCAAAATCTTTGAGTATTTCAGGGCCAGTAGTAGAGCGGTGATAAGCAGGATTGGCTTTATTCTCGAACTGACGGGATAAAAACCAACCGTGTTCTTCAGCCAATTCTTTGGCTTTAGCTACCATTCCAGTTCCTCGAGCAGCGGCTGGGGTTAGTATAACTTTGGCGCCTAATGCGCGCATCAGTTTACGTCGTTCAATAGAGAATGTCTCACTCATGACTGCGACAAACGGGTATCCTTTGGCAGCACAAACCATAGCCAATGCAATGCCTGTATTTCCAGAAGTGGCTTCGACCACAGTTTGGCCAGCTTTTAATTGACCCTTTGCTTCGGCATCAGCAATGATGGCATGAGCCAGTCGATCTTTAACTGAGGACAGTGGATTGAAATACTCAGCTTTTACGTACATGTCGACATGACTTGGAGCCAACTTGTTAATTTTAATGACTGGCGTGTCGCCAATGGTTTCTAAGATGTTGTTATAAATCATGTTGTTTTCTCATATTTTTATTATGTTACTTAAGCGGTTTTTAAGTATGCTTTTGGTTCTTGCTGAGATTGATGCGGTACAAACCAGTCCAGTTCTTTTGCATACTGGGTTACAGACCCAATGACAATCAATGCTGGAGATTGCACTTGATTGGCTATTATCATATCAGGTATTTGATGTAATGATCCAGTTAAGGTTCGTTGTGATTCTCTGGTGCCATTTTCGATAATTGCAACATGTTCTGTTGGCGATTTACCATTTTCAATCAGTTTATTTACTAAATGTTCTGCTTTTATTAGGCCCATGTAAACAGCCAATGTCTGGTTGTTTTTGGCGTAAAATTTCCAATCTATGGTATCTTCAGAGTCGCTACAATGTGCCGTCATGAAAGCCAAACTTTGTGCATGATCTCTGTGAGTAAGGGGTATGCCTGCATAAGCTGCACAACCAACAGCTGCTGTGATTCCTGGTACGATTTCAAATGCAATTTTGTTTTCAGCCAATGCCAACACTTCTTCACCACCACGTCCAAAGACAAATGAATCACCTCCTTTGAGGCGGCAAACCTGTTGACCGTCTCGAGCGTGTTGAATTAAAAGTTGATTGATGTTGTGTTGCTTGGTTTTGTGATTTCCAGCTTGTTTGCCCACGTCTATCAGCTCAGCGTCTTTTCTGATCATATTCATAATTTCAGATGAAATTAAATGATCATGTAAGACCACATCTGCAGTTTGTAACACTTTAATGGCTTTTATAGTCAGCAAATCTGGATTGCCTGGTCCTGCTCCAACTAAGTGAACTTTACCTTGGGTTTGATTGACTGAATTGATGATCGTTTTGATTTGTTGTTTATTGGTTGTTTTGAACTTATCTTTAAGAATTGATTGAGATTGGTGTGACCATTGAAAAAAACGATCCCAGAACCGCCTTCGATTGTTAAAATCGGGGATTGCTGTTTTTATTTTGTTTCTTAGTTTTTTAGCGATGGTAGCTAAGTATCCAATGTTCAATGGTAATAGATACTCAATTTTTTGTTTGATTATTCTTGCCAATACAGGTGCAGAACCTTCGCTGCTAATGGCTACTACTATAGGTGACCTGTCAACTATAGCGGGTGTAATGAAATCACATAAGTCTTGTTGATCTACTGTATTAACCCAGATGTTTTTTCTTTGGGCGTAGTTGTAAACAGATTGATTAATGACTTCCTGATCTGTCGCTGAGATGATTAGATCAATGTGAAACTGATCTAGAATGTTTAAATCGGTTAAGTCACAACGCATGATTTGAATTTTTTTATTGTCGGCTAACTGCTTAATTTGATTTTCAAAGTTCAGAGCAAGACATGTTATTTTGGCACCAACCACTAACATGTTATTAATTTTTCTCTGTGCGACTGAACCACCGCCCAGCACCAGTACTTGCTTATTTTTTAATTTGATGTTTATGGGTAGGTAATTCATTGTTAACTCAATATTTCTTTATCGCTCAATATAACAACCTCAGGATTAATTCCCAAATAGCAAAAAAGCATGGGTATATAACAAAAAGTTATCAGACGTTTAGCCGTCTATATTGCTTAAATGAAATAAGATTGATAAGATTCGGTCTACTTAGGAAATATATTAATGAAGCAATACAATGAAATTACAACAATTGAGATTTTTTGTATCAGTTTGTCACAGCGGTTTAAACGTAACAGCAGCTGCCAAACAATTATTTACTTCACAACCAGGGGTGAGTAGACAAGTACGTTTGTTAGAAGATGAACTTGGTTTTAGCTTGTTCGTAAGGCAAGGAAAGGCATTGGTTTCGCTCACCTATGCAGGTAAAGAAGTCTTGAGTAGGGCTGAGAAAATTCTTAAAGAGGTGGAAAATATCAAAGCATTCAGCCATGAATTAACCAATGAACATAACGGCCAACTTAATATTGCTACTACCCATACCCAAGCGCGGTATGTATTGCCGCCTGTGTTAAAGAAATTACATGCTGTTTATCCATCTATAAAAGTTAACTTATTACAAGGGACTTCACAACAGAACCTTAAATCTTTACGTGAAGGGGAAGTGGATTTTGTCATCAGCTCTGGAGGCACTGAACAAGCCAGTGACTTGGTTAAACTGGATTTGTTCAAGTGGCAAAGAAAAATAGTGGTTCCCAAAAATCATACTTTAGCCAAACAATCAACATTGAGTCTTGAGGAGCTTTCTAAACACCCTTTAATTGTTTATGTTGGTAATGATAAAGCCAGTTCAAGTTTGGTACAGGCATTTAATGCGGCCCAATTAGACTATAAGATTGTTTTTACCGCCAGAGATTCGGACGTGATTAAAACTTATGTTAGGTCTGAACTGGGTGTGGGTATTATTGCCGGTATGGCAGTGGATGAAAAATTAGATGATGATTTGCATGCCATAGATACGGTTGGTGTTTTACCTTTAAGCAGCACTTGGTTGGCTTTTAATCCCAGTTTATTTATGCGCGGGTTTATGCATGAATTTATCCAGTTATTTGCTCCGCATGTCAAACGTGAACAAATTCAATCTGCAATTGATAACAAGTTGTTATTAATTGATCCACAAAAGATATCACAACCCATCGATTCTGCATGGCACAGTTGAAACATCGTGGTTGTGTAATGACAGAAAACCTATTCAAAGCTGCGAAAGGTAGATGACTTACAAGTTGATTTTTTTAAAAACGAATTCGGGTATAGATTTAATAACTTTCATGATCCAATACCACTTCAGTGGCAAATAAACGATGTTCTTATTTTTCTGTTGATTCTTATAGATCAATTGCGCTATTTCTTTGGGTTCGGCGGAGAGGTATTTAGATATTTGTTTATCTTGGCTCATTTTGGTTTTTACGTAACCCAGTTTAATTTCTGTTACAGGAATGTTTAATCCACTCAATTGGTTTCTTAAACCTGATAAATAAGTACTTAAGCCTGCTTTAGCTGCACCGTAGGTGTAGTTACTTTTTTTACCTCGATCTCCAGCAACTGAAGTAATAATGGCGAAAAAACCAGATTTTTTGGTTTTAAAATATTGAGAAAATACTTGTATAACAAATGTTAATGAAGAAAAGTTAGTGTTAATTATCAACTGAGTTTCTTGGTCACTAGACTCTGCTTTTTGTTGGTCACCTAAATAGCCAACAACAGATACCACGCCCTTGATATCTAATTGCTGTATGTCCCTCTTGAACACCTTGATTGCCCCAGTGTCGTTGACATCCAATGTTAGATGCATGGATTTGATTGGGTATTGTGCCATCAGTTGTTTTGATAAGGTTTTTGCAGCAGCTGTGTTCCTGCCAATAACCATGACAGCGTGGCCATGTGATGCATAGGTGTTCGCTAATTCAATGCCTATATCGCCTGTGGCGCCTAATATGGCTACATAACTCATAATCCGAGCCTCTGTGATAACAATGATTGAAATTTACCTTGAGGGTCAACTTGTTGTTTTACCTGCTTAAAATTCACGTATTGGGGGTAATGCTTTTGAAAAACTTCTTTAGAAATCCGACGATTTTTACATAAATATACTTTGCCACAGTACTTGGTGACTGTTTCATCCATTTGAGTAAACAATTCTTTGAGCCGTTGATCCATTTTAAAATCAATGGCCAGGGTATAACCTTTTAATGGAAATGAAAAGGTGTTTTTATTGGCCGGACCCATTTTTTTTATTGAAATTAAATACATGGTCTGTTTAGATTTTTTAACCAACAAAAGCAGTTCCAAGATACCATCATAACTATGTTCTTGTGGAAAAACGCATTGATACTGAGTCACACCTTTCTTTCCATACAGCACTTTGGCGTCTTTAATTTTGTTCAAAGGAAAGAAAAATGTAAATAAATCAACGTGTTTGATTTTATAACGGGCCTTAAATGGGTAAAACCAATTAAATAAACGTTGAGTTATCGGATTTAATATCCAACTGATTGGTAAAGACATTGGCTTCTTGATTGGGGCCACTGCGGCTGTCTGCTTGTCTTGATCGGAGTGGCTTGCGAGATTGACGATTCCCAGACCCATTTGTTCTTTTGAGCTACTGCCATTGATCCAAGCGACCATATAATCTTCGTGTGTATGCTGCTCCATTGTTAACAAGGTGTTTTTTAATGAAGTGGTTTTAATTTGTTTGCTAACCAGTTGTGAACTAGAAATTTTAATCAGTTGAATGGTGACACTAAGAACAATACCGGTTAGGCCCATACCTCCACAGGTATTTAATAGCAGATCATGATGTTGACTTCGATCACATCGTATGATTTGGCCTTGTGCTGTGAGTAGGCTCAATGATAAAACATGTTCAGTAAAAGAGCCAAAATGGTAATGGTTTTTACCGTGTACATCACTGGCGATGGCGCCGCCAATGGTTGCCTCATAAGTGCCAGGAATAACAGGTAAAAGCCATTTTTGGGGCGTAATATGGGTTAACAGTTGTTTTATGTTAACGCCAGACTGACAAGTGATTATGCCGGTATCTGGGTTAAATTCAGTGATCTTATTGAGTTGTTTTGTTGTGATGATTTTTTCTGCCAGTGCACAGTCATTATAATTGGCTTGATTACCTTGAGTGATGATTTGATCATAATCGGCAACCAATAATTTTAATTCAACCACTGATGTTGGGCTTATCAATTCAGCATCATGCGATGTGTTATGTGCCCAGTTCGATATTTTCATAGGTAAATCATCCAATAAAAAGTACCGAACCAAACAATCATGGAAACTAAAATGACTGGGTCTTTAAAGAATATGGTGACTGGTGATAAAGTCGTCATTTTAGAAACCTGTAAAAAACGTTTAATTGAGGTGGCTACAATAACTGCGCTGAGGAGTAAGAGCAAAGGATTGTGATCTTGTGTTGAATCAGCTTGAGAAATGAAAACCAAATAAGTGCCAATAATCGCCAAAGAACATCCCAGCATCAGTAGTTCAACTAATTTCAGGTTATATTTAGCCTTGGTGTATTGAGGGGTGACTAAATCACTTCTCCTTTTGCTTAACGCAACCAAGGATGCACAGAGCATAACCATCCAAATTAACCATTGAGTTAAGATTATAGATGAGACAATGGAGCCTATTATAAGTCTGATAACAAAACCAAAGGCCACAATCAGAACATCAAGTATCTTGATTGTTTTTAGTTTTATTGAATACAGCAGATTCATAGCAAGATAAGCTACAGCCCAATAGAACGCTGTTAGCGACTGAAAAAATAAAAGCATTAAACCTGTTGTGGTTAACAACAGCATGAGTACCTTAGCGGTGCTGGGATCAATTAAACCAGCGGCCAATGCGCGGTGTTTTTTTGTTGGGTGTTGTTGATCATAAGGCAAATCACATAAATCATTGAAAATGTATACACCACTACTGATTAAACTGAAATAAACAAATGCTTTAAGGGCGGGTAGTAGGGCAGTAGAATCACTCAGTAAACCGGCGAAAAACACAGGTAAGATAATAAATACATTCTTGATCAACTGTCGCAACCTGATTAAGTTAATAAAAGCCATTAATCGATTGCTCATTCGGTCAGTTTTTTAGTTGTCAGTGTTTTTTCTGCGCTAAATAAACCACTGATACTTAAAGCATTCAGTGGAAACTCAAGGATGACATGAGTGATGCTTAAGATAAATAGAACCTTCAAACCCAGCTGCAAATCAATGGTGTAAATCAGTACCGAGGCCAGCCAAAAAATACTGATCAAAGTCGTTCGAGTTCTGCTGATTTTGTGCCATTTAATGGTGTTCACTTTAACAAACCAATTGAGGTAATGAAAGGTATACGCAAAGGCGATAAACCTGAATGCGGGTGTTAATGAAGACTCATGCTGTCTTGGGTTAAACATTTGACTCAGTTGGTTGGCCAAGGGGATAAAGGCATCGATAGATTCAGCTATTTTTATTGACAGTTGTTGAGCTGTTGTGGGTAAAAAGATCAGTAAGACTACACAAGAGAGGTACAATAAAATAAGGAGTTTTCCTCGACGGCTTTGTTGGTTTTTGTGACTGCCGTACAGAATAAAGATTAAGGTAAACAGTGAGACATGAATTATGGTGGGTAACATAACCACTATTAACCAGTAGATTAGGGGCAGGTCAATCATTATGTGAATGGGCCAAGCAATCATAAGCGCTGTTAATGTTATTATTTTCCAGTTTTGAGTGACTCGAAGGACGATGGCCAAACAAAAAGCCAAGAAAACCAAACCGGCTATGGGCTGTTGCATAAGAACAGTTGAAATGAAAATCAATAAGGCTATCACATACAAAGGGATGACGAGATGCTTACTTGGATAGAAATAGTTTTTATCATGCAGCCAAGAAATTTCTGTGAAATAATGCAAAGGTCCCAAAACTATGTACGAAAACACAAACAATTCAAATGGAATCAGCCAAGCCAATAAAGCCGATGATAAAATCAACAGTCCATTCAAAGTATCCGAGTTCATTGGGTTCATTGGTTCCACGTGTTGGTTTACATGTTTGAGAATAATCCTTTGTTAAGGTCATTTTTTTTCTATTCTACTGCCTTTTTGTTTTTGAGTTTCTATATTTTAGGTTGGAATTTTCCTGATCTGTGGTGGGGCAGCCATGCATTGGCATTTTTATCATTGGATCAAGCTTGGATCATTTTTATCGGGACTGGACTGCTGGCTTGGGTCATTTCTCGACTTTCAGTGCTTCAGTTTGGACGATTTTTGGTGGCACATTCAGCTGTTACTTGGGTGTTGATAAGTCTAAGTACTATTAGTGCTGGTATGTTGTTTTACCATTATCCATTGGTAATGGATGTGACTGGTGATGCCTTGCGTTTTGAAGGTTTCT
>CALLLZ010000246.1 GCA_938008005.1 uncultured Marinicella sp.
TCAGTTTTTTGACCCAGAGCGCATTGTCACCAATAAAAAACTATCAATGGCTGATGGCGCTGTTCGTGGCTGGGATAAACGCAACGGTTGGTACTTTCAGTTATTACAAGCAGTGGCAAAAACCTATAAATTTGATGTCAACACACCATTAGAAGATTTGCCAAAAAAAATCCAAGACGTGTTGTTTTTTGGCAGCGGTGATAAGAACATCAAATTCACCTATTACAGTGACAAAGGCCAATATGAGCGCAATCATCCTTTTGAAGGTATTGCCAATAATATGAAACGTCGCTACCAAGAAACCGAATCATCAATGGTTCGAGAAGAACTGAATAAATACATCAGTAAAAAATCATGCCCTGAATGCGAAGGTATGCGACTGAATCGCAGCGCCAGAAATGTTTTCATCAACGACATCCCCTTACCACATATCAATGCAATGTCGATTGCTGATGCCTTGGCATACTTTGAAGGCCTAGAATTAACTGGTCAAAAAGCACAAATAGCCGAAAAGATTATCAAAGAAATTCATGAGCGTTTGAGCTTCTTAGTCAATGTCGGGTTGAATTATTTAACCGTGGACCGTAAAGCAGACTCTCTCTCAGGTGGAGAGGCCCAAAGAATTCGGCTCGCTTCTCAAATTGGCGCAGGCTTAGTTGGTGTCATGTACGTGCTGGACGAACCCTCCATTGGTTTGCACCAAAGAGACAATGAAAAATTACTTAAAACTTTAGTCAACCTTAAAAACATGGGTAATACTGTGATCGTGGTTGAACATGATGAAGATGCCGTCAGAATGGCAGATTTTGTGGTTGATATCGGACCAGGTGCAGGGGCTCACGGTGGTGAAATTGTAGCCCAAGGAACGCCTCAACAAATCTGTGAAAATCCAAATTCAATTACGGGTAAATACCTAACCGGCAAACTAAAAATTGAAATCCCAAAGAAAAGGCATCCAGTTGATAAGAAAAAACTTTTCAAACTCAAAGGTGCATCCGGAAACAACTTACAAAATGTTAATGTCGAAATTCCTGCTGGATTACTGACTTGTATCACCGGTGTTTCTGGTTCAGGAAAGTCAACATTAATCAATGAGACCGTATACAAAGCACTTGCAAATCACTTGAATCGCGCCTCCCACCAAGCCCAACCGTACAAGAGCTTTGAAAACATTGAGCTGTTTGATAAAGTTGTGGACATTGACCAAAAACCCATAGGCAGAACACCCAGGTCTAACCCAGCCACGTACACTCAACTATTTGGCCCTATTCGTGATTTGTTCTCTAATACTCAAGAAGCCAGAACCCGTGGCTACAAACCTGGCCGTTTCAGTTTCAATGTCAAAGGCGGACGCTGTGAAGCTTGTCAAGGTGACGGCTTAATCAAAGTTGAAATGCACTTCCTACCCGATGTTTATGTGACTTGTGATACCTGCAAAGGCAAACGATATAATCGAGAAACTTTAGATATCCAATATAAAGGCAAGAACATTTATGAAGTTCTGAACATGACCGTTGAAGAAGCACTGCCATTTTTTGCAGCCATACCAACCATCGCGACCAAGTTACAAACATTGTTGGATGTCGGATTAAGCTACATCACTTTAGGGCAAAATGCCACAACCCTATCTGGTGGAGAGGCTCAAAGGGTCAAGTTGGCCAAAGAATTATCCAAACGTGATACCGGCCAAACTGTTTATATATTAGATGAACCAACCACCGGCTTGCACTTTGCTGACATCAAGCAATTACTCAAAGTTTTGCATCGTTTGCGTGATAATGGTAACACCATCATGGTGATTGAGCATAACCTAGATGTGATCAAAACAGCTGATTGGGTCATTGATTTGGGGCCTGAAGGTGGAAATGGTGGCGGTAAAATTATTGCCAAAGGCACACCAGAAGAATTAGTCAAAGTGAAAAACAGTCACACGGGCACATTCCTCAAATCTGTGTTGAAATAACAACAAAATCATGGGATATAATTAATCGTATGCAACCGTTAACACAAGAATTTCTCAATCAGTGTCCAGTTGAAGGCGGCTTTCGCATGCGCGGTATGGCCATGACTCGGATAGAAGTTTTTGTAGATGCCGCTTTTGCATTCGCAGTAACCATGCTGGTCATTTCGATTGACCAAATCCCAAGTACAATGGCTGAATTAATCGAAGTATCCAAATACATCCCAGCTTTCATTCTGAGCGTGGGACAACTGGTTATTATTTGGCACAACCATTCAATTTGGAGTCGAAAATTTGGTTTAGAGGATGCCAAGACAGTGTTTTTATCAATCAGCTTATTGATTGTGGTGTTGATTTATATTTATCCTTTGAAAATCATGTTTGAAGGTTTATTCGCCTGGATCAGCCAAGATTATCTTCCCAGCAACTTTAAGTTACAATCTTATGCTGAACTGCGTTTTTTATTTTATTATTTTGCCGCAGGATTTTTGGTGATTTGTTTGATATTTATGGCACTTTATCGTCATGCGTTACGTAAAAAAGAAGCGTTAAAGCTATCGGCGTTTGAAATTTTTAGCATACAAACCTCTGTATTGATCAGACTATCAATGATAGGCATTTGCTTACTTGCATTAATTGTACCTGCCTTGTTACCCGATGATGTCGTACCCTATTCGGGATTTGCATATTCATTGTTATGGCCTGTTATTGTTTGGATCAATAAAAGCCGTGAAAAAAAATGGCAAAACCTAAATAAATAGTAACAAATACAATTCAGGACTTTTGTTACATGTAATTTGATGGTCTAATTGCGATAATTATTAAAAGTTAATTGCCTTAATTCTTATGAAAAAAATCACACAATCAATTTTATCTACTGTATTAACTTTCTCCGCTTTTGCAATAACCGCTGCAAATCCAGAACCCACCATTTATGGAACTGTCACTCACTCAAATGGCGAATCGGTTACTGGCAGTATCCGTTGGGGTGATCAAGAAACCTTCCTCAGTGACATCTTCAATGGTGAAAAGTTAAATACTGTAGGTATCGAACATTTATCTGAAGATGAAAAAGAAACCTTGGTAGATCAACAGCCAGGACCAAAGGCCCAAATCGGCGGCTTAGAAATTACATTCAAATCTTTTTTTGGCAAAGAAATCAAAATGCCGTTTTTTAATGTGCGGTTCGGCGCCATAAAAACAATTGACATCAAAAACAATATATTCACCATCACCTTACACGATGGCAGTACATTCCAAAGCAATGATGAACACAATGACACCAGTGACGAAATTTATGTATTAAGCACAGATGGTAAAACTTCGGAATTTGATATTGAAGACCTAAGCAGTATCGTTTTTTCTGCTGCTCCTGTTGATGCCAAAACTTTTGGTGATGGCATTTATGGTGTTGTTTCCTCTGAATTAGGAACTTTTAAGGGGCGTATTATGTGGGACCATGACGAGAGAACTTTGGATGAAGAACTGGATGGCAATGATGCATCGCAAGAATACGAGATCAAATTTGCCCAGATAAAAAGTATTGAAAAAGTAGATAGCGGCAAGGCAGCAAAAGTGCAGTTAAAAGATGGCAATACATTAACCCTAACTGGTACCAACGATGTCAACAATGGCAATAGAGGGGTTTGGCTTGACCATCCAGAACTGGGCCGCATTGATATTGATTGGAAAAAATTCAACAAACTAGACATCAAAGCAGTTGATGTGGCCTGGATGAATTTTAATGATTACGTCAATCAAGCCAAACAAATCGGTGGAACAGTCACATTAAATGATGACAAGCAAATCAAGGCCGATGCTTTAACCTTTGATTTAAATCAACAAAGTTTAGCTGAATTACTTTATGTAGATGTGAATGGATCTAATCGACAAATCCCTTTGCAACTGATAAAAAAGATCACTAAAAAAGACAGCCATTCAGTTGTATTGTTACTACGGGATCAAAGTCAATTAATAGCCAATGGTAATCGCAGTATAACCCAAGATAACAACGGCTTACTATTAACGACTGCTGGGCAACATAAATGGTATAAATGGCAGAATATTAAGTCAATTGAGTTTGATTAAGAAGATCATAACTTTCTTAAATAACGTGCATTCTAAGTCTATGCACTGACTAACTTATAACCCACGCCCCTAACTGTTTGAATCCATTTATCTTTGTTATGCTTTTTCAATGCTTTGCGAAGACGCAAGATATGGACATCTACTGTGCGGTCTTCAACAAATGTGTTTCGCCCCCAAATGTGATTCAAAATATGCTCCCGAGCCAACAACTTATTCGGATTTTGTAAAAACAACTTCAATAACTTAAACTCAGTCAAGCTCAAATTCAATGGCTCTCCATCAATCAAAATTTCATGAGCACCCGCATCCATCACAATTCCTTGATACTCAATTTGATGATTGGCCTCAAAACCATGAGAACGTCTTAGATGAGCTCTGATTCTTGCCATCAATTCTAGCATAGATGCTGGTTTTGTCAGGTAATCATCTGCACCTCGCTCTAAGCCTTTTACCTTATCTTTTTCTTCTGCTCGAGCAGTTAACATAATGATAGGTACTTCTTTAATTACATCATCACGGCGAATCATGTCGATTAAGTCAATACCACTCATATCTGGCAGGCCCCAATCTATTACAATTAAATCTGGATGCACTTGATTCAGTTGCTCCAAAGCTTCGTGCCCGGATGCGGCTTTGAAAGTATCAAAACCCTCACGTCGTAACGAAAATGCCATCATTTCCCGGATGGCCATGTCATCTTCAACAATCAGGATGTTGTTTTGCATTTTTTCAGGTTTTTCTGTTAAAGATGTCATAATAGGTAAACATTATGACAAATCAGTGACACTATTGTCATAATATTTAATTTAAAAAGTGGCTTTATCCATGCCATGAACTCAATTTTATACTTTTCGTTCACTGAAGAATATCTGCTTGACATTTATTGGGCTTTTAAATGCATGACAAAAAATTGACTGGAAAATATCCACCCATACATTTATGCTTAACTTCAATCAAACCACGGAACAGACATGCGTGAATCAATCAAATCAGGTGTTATCGGCGATCAACAAACCCTACAACAATTTGGTCCGCCTGAATTTAATGATAAAGAAACAGAACAAACCTATATCAAACAACGTTTAGCTGCTTCATTTCGTTTATTTGCATACTATGGGTTTGACGATGGTTTAGCTGGCCACATCACAGCCAGAGATCCTCTTGACCGACATACTTTTTGGGTCAACCCACTGGGTAAGCACTTTGCCAATTTATGTGTCAGTGACTTAGTCAGGTTAAATCATCAAGGAGAGATTGTTGAAGGTGGTGGAATTGTAAACACTGCAGCTTATATGATTCACTCAGCTATTCATGCTGCTTTTCCAAATGTGAATGCAGTTGCTCACGCCCATTCAAAATATGGCAAAGCTTGGTCCACTCAAGGTAAATTACTTGAACCTGTCACCCAAGATGCCTGTTTATTTTTTGAGAAACACAGTTTATTCAGTAACTTTACCGGTGTGGTTCATGAAAAAAGTGAAGGTGAAGCGATTGTAGATGCAATGGCTGCTGAAGACATTGCAGTCATATTACAGAACCATGGTTTATTGACAGTTGGTAACAACATAGACAGCGCAGTTTCGACTTTTGTTCAACTCGAACAGGTTTGTGAAAACCAATTGTTAATTGATAGCAGTGCCAACAAGCAAATAATTCCGAATGAAATAGCTCGAAAAACGGAAGCATTCATAGGTTCTG
>CALLLZ010000247.1 GCA_938008005.1 uncultured Marinicella sp.
AGTGCAATGTCATACAACATCATCATGTAGGCTTTTTGGTCATTGATATATGAAAGTTTCATTTCACCAATGGTTAATTTAAGCACGCCTTGTAAAGAAAGCAGTTTGGCACCACTACCAGAACCAGGCAGTTTTAAACCCAGGTAGGCTTTATAAGAAGGGTCTTCACCCTCAACTTCTGATACAGCTGAAGGAGACCAACAAAGGGCCATCGAAGAAACGAATCCAGCCGATGAGGCCAATGCCCCCGGAGAACCCATATTCAAGGTACAATCTAGCGCATACCAATTACCTACCGTACCAGTGATCTTCGCATCAGACTGAAGCCGTAAAAATCCTTTCGAATCTGGACTGCTGTCAACTGAGCCACTAATCAGCCCCTTAATATCCAATGCAAAATTAGGATAAAGGCTGTTTTCCCTTGCATCACTTGCTGGCATATTGAAGGTGATGCTTTTGGTATCAAAAAGCATGGAAGTAATGGCATTGGTCTCGGAGGATGAGGTCATGCGGATAAACACATTGGTAAAAGCCAGCCCTTTGGGGTCCGTCACTGAAACACTGTCTTCACTGCCAAAAGAAAACATGTCCATGTCTTTGATCTTTTTGAAGTCAAATTTTCCAGTGAGACTAAAAATTGAAACCACATCACCACCGTCACTGCCATCAACTACTGTATTGAATTGGCCTTCAGTGAAGTTCAAGGCATTAAATATGGAGGCATCAAAACCGTAAGCATTATTGCCATTGGTTTTAAACACATAAATTGATTTTCCATTCTGGTTTTGGTAAGTACCATCAATGATCATTGAGTTATATATGTCAGTTTGATCATTCAACGACGTCACTACTTCATCGTACAATTGATTACAGGTAAGTTGAGTTTTACTGCCAAAATTCGCAACCGCGGAATTCACGAACAGTGATTGTAAATAAAGCACCTTAAAATCGTAAGTACTTCCCGGACGAGGAGGAACTGTTTGATCTGCTCCCTTTCCAGCTGCCAATTGTTTGGCGTAATCGGTATCTACGTAATTGATTAAGCCAAACAGTGAACTGTTTTTTGAAAGATCAACAGCACCATCTGCTGCTGTTTCAACAGGGTTAATCTCTATACCAAAATGATGTGCATAAAATTTCTTAGGATAAACAATCCCAGCCATTAAACCTTGAATTTCTGAAGGAAGATTAGCCACATCCGCTTTTAATGTCAGTATCCCATTCCAATTTGGGTCATTGATAACTCGACAAAAGTTCTCGAGGTATTCAGGATAAAGAGCCTCATCTTTTTGCGCCTGATCAAAATAATCACCAATCCAAGAAGATACACCTGTTAGCCCAGAAACACCTATACTGTCATCATTAAAATCCAGCGGATTGGTCCAACCTTTTGGACTTTGTACCAAATCCACTAAAGCACCACTGCAAAACTTAAAAATCATGACATTGTTGTAATCGTCATACACAGGCTTGTTGGTACTTGAAGCCTCACTGCTAGGCGTCACTACAGAAAACAGCCAATCCTCAATCCCCATCAAGTTATCAAAGATTGGATCAGACGGATTGGGTGGTATATCAACCGGTTTTCCCTTGTCATTGTATGCTTGAATACCGAAATTTTTTCCATCAGTTGCTACCAGCATCAACTGATTTGATTGAAACGCATTTTTTAGTGGTTCTAGCAGGTTCTCAAACTGCATGACATATGCACCCCTTGTAACCTGATTTTTTGCCAATAACAAATTAGTCCATGAACTGTCAGCAGTATCAACAGTGGCAAGCAAGCCTTGCGGAGTAGTCGCTACTGTTGTTGGTTCGGCGGTCACTTTCGCCACATGTCCTTTGCTGACCTTTCTTCGCTGTAAGGTATGGTCAATAGAGATAGGGGTTTTAACTTGCTGTATGCCTAGTTTTCTGGTTGGATTAAGGATGGAATCTTCAAATGTAGAAATGTCTTCAAATGAAAAGTCATCTGGCCCTGAACCTACGCCAGTCATCGAATATGGTACCATTGGAAAACAAAAACCTGTCGATTGATCTACACCAACCGCTGTCTCAAAATAGCCCAGATATTCTTTTGTTTGTTCCCAAAGAACAGTGGCGTTGTTATACAAGGACGCCCCCTTTGGTTGAGAGTAATACCCAACAGTCAGCGAAGATTGACTGCCTTTAAGCACGTTTATCCAAGCAGTTTGATAGGTTTTTTCCAAAAGCGGTCCAGTATTGGGTGGTGGTCCGGTTGGTGATGTTTCTGGCAGAGGAAACACGGGCGCATAACCAGGCTGATAAGGAATAAAGGACAACAAATCGCCATCGTTTGCTGAAACATCGGTGAATGGTGTAAATCCAATGGTTTCAGTTCCAGATGTTCCAGCAAGTAACGCAGGCGGCGCAGATACATCAACAAAAGCTGACGAAACCCCCAAACCAAAATTTCCACAAGGAGTCATGTAATATACTTTGGAATTAGATGTGACCGAATTAACTGGAGTAAATACCAAACGTGCAACGGATGGATCAGGATCTATTGGAGATAAACCGTTCCAACCAACCGGTGCCAGATTAATGGGATGCCCAGCGTCAGTTATAAAAGTCGAATACAACAAAGTGGGTTCTGTGCTATTACAACCTGAATTGGTCAAACTCGTACAGCTTTGACCTGAGAAAGCCATGAAAGTACGGTCCTTGTTTGGCACCATGGTTGGGTCAATTCTGCTAATCATTTGAATTGTTAAATTACCTGCAAATTGACTGGTATCAAGCAGTGGGTAATGCTGTTTCAACACGTCATTAGGGTTCTTGTCGGTGTTTGATTGAGGAATCACATAACGTAAATCCAGGCCCAATAAGTCAAAATCAAAACGTGGGTTCAGATACAGCGAAAACTCAAATGTTCCTCTGCCCTTTCCAGCCATCATCAACATGCCTTGATTGGGTGCAATTTTCCATTTTTCGATGCCATTTCGAGTCGTTAGGGAAATACCGTCATTAAAATGAAAAACATCATCCTGGATTTCAATGGTTGAAGTATTCGCCACTCCAAAGCTTAGATCGCTGGTTATGGGCGACTCTAAAGGAATGGCTACTGTACCGTTTGAGCGATACGAAAGGTAATTGATCGATGTGGCGGAAATATCTGCAAGATCAAGCAACCACACCATAGAAGGGCCAGCAGTGCCCAGTGCAGTTCGAACCGAGGATACAAACTTGTCAGCCGTTGTTTGTGTACTAAGATCAGGTTCAACATAACTGAATAAATAGGTACCTGGATAGTCTTTAAAGGATGCCTCAAGATCTAAGGTTGAGGGTACAGAATTGGGGTCTACACTTGTTGGCAAGAGGTATCCCGCCCATCCAACAGAACCATCTTCAGAACCAGCAATATATAAATATTCGTTCGCAGTTAATCTTGTAAATACAACCATGCTTCCCCCCCTACACAATGAACCAATTACCTCATAAAATAACCAATAATTGAATTCCTACCCCGAAAAAAATAGCTCCAGGGCAGGAATGTTCAATCAATATCCGCCAGTTTTAAACGTGACGCGAGCAACGATATCAGAGTCTTTAGGCCCACTTCCATAGGCAAGGGTATAGGTTGAACCTGTTCTGATGGCTTGTTTCACATTCAGCCCTTGAGAATCACTGTTGTTGGTTGATGTTACATCCCACTTTTGTAGATAGCCTCCATCAAAATCAATGGTGCTTCCTTGCCAAAGACCAATCCAGTTTTTAGCTCTTGCCGGATTATTACCATCCAATGTTACGAATGTAGCCACAATTGAGTTTTGGTCTACCAGAACTGGGGTAAGAATGATTTGTTCTGATATACCATCCACAATACCATTAACATCGGCTTCTCCACCTGGCGTGAATGAAATACTTGCACCAATGGAATTATAGTCAGGATCTGTTGTACCAACCTGATTGCCAGCACCCCAACCAACTATATATGGAACATCTGTTGTTAATTGGTCAAAACTTTGAGACCCTGTTCGCTCATTCCCAACTATTGGATTAGTCGGGTTACCGGCTTTCCCAAATGGAACTTGGGTGTCCTGCCAAATGCTTAAAAAGCATCCATTACTTGCTGGTTGTTCATACAGCATTGCAGTGTATTCGACCTGAACAGTTGACCCTACCAGCTTTCCGCTGAATTGAATACCTTCTTGTTGAGTTATACTAAATTTCACGTTTTTCCCCTTTAATTAAATAGTTTCACTGGCAGGGGGTGACGTGTGTCATGCTTAAAATATCAATTCACTGATACTTCAAAGCTACAATTGAAATGTTGTTTGAGACCC
>CALLLZ010000248.1 GCA_938008005.1 uncultured Marinicella sp.
AACCAACAGTTTGTTGGTAATATTATTTTAACAGTGAAAGATTCAGCAGGCTGTCAGGGCAGTGCTTCACAAGCATTGGTAGTAGCCGGTGCCGACCTTGAGTTGCAACAATTAGGCAATACCCAACAGGGCTTGGCTCAAGTATGTGGTAATAATGATGGGGTAATTGACCCAGGTGAACGCTGGGGTACGTTATTAAACATTGAAAATGTAGGTTCGAGAACTGCTACGGATGCTTACTTGGCCTTGAGTATGGGTCGTGGAACGGCAGCAGGTCAGCAGAGTGATACATATGGTAATACAGTCAGCAGTTGTGAACGTTTGTTTATTGATATATCCAGTACAGGTACATTACATTCTTGGGAGCCTGCTTCCAATGTAAGCAATGCGGTAGCCGAAGACGAAGGTTCAGTCTTGATCCAGTTAAGTCAAGCTTTTGACCATTATGGAGTAAGCGTCAGCCAAGTGCGTGCCTCCACCAATGGTTTTATCAGTACTTCTGCCAATGCGACAGGAGGGGACTGGGATAATGACTGTCCGCTTCCTCAATCACCAGATAAGGACAACACAGGCGCGAGAATAGCACCGATGCATGATGATTTGAAAGATGCATTGTTTTATCATCAAAATTTCAGTAGTTGTCCAAGGGCCGCAGAAGTGGGTGGTGACCAAGCATGCGAGGTATTTTTGTGGAAAGGAGCTGATTTATTTGAAACTCAGAATGTGGTTGAAGAGATTGATGTGCAAGCGATTTTATATCCAGCCACGTCCCAGTGGGTATATCAGTATGCGGGTAGTGGTTTAGATGGTGCTGGTGCAACCATTGGAATGCAAAATACAGCTGCCACTGATGGTTTAACTTATGCCTGTGATACTGCAAATAGCATCAACACCACAGCTGCAGTATGTACATTCAATAAAAATAATCAGCCAGCTGCTTCTGGTGCTGCTGATTTTATTACACTCGAAAGTCCAGTGATTAGCTTGGGTGACTTAATTGCTAACGGAAATGAGAATCGCAGTATGAACTTTGCGGTCAGTGAAGATGCCACTTGTGGTAGCACGTTTAACATTAATCTTGAGGCATCAGTATATGATGAAGGTTTTAATGAAGGACAAAATAATATATTGACTCAAACCATTGGTAACAATGGCCAATGTAACGTGGTTAGCAGTTGTGGTGTAGGAAGTATAAAGGCCAATGACATCGTTCCCAGAAGGGGATTGTGGTGGAATCCAAGTCGAGATGGTAATGGTTTTGATTTGAGTACCGTCAATTCTGAAAGTTTGATTTACTTTTTCTATACTGGTGACATCAGTGGTGAGCCAGTTTGGTATTTGGCGAATGATGCCGATTCTGCAAACAATCAGTATTTCAACAACATCACGTATGTTGAAGTGCCAGGCGGTTTTGGTAATGGTGATGCGAGTGCTGCAGTGGTGGGTTGGTCGAATACCAGTTTTATCGATGATTCAACAGCCATTCAAGTGCGCATGATTAATGGCAAACTCAGTGCTGAGAAACAATACTTCTTTCAATATGCTGCTGATGAAACACCTAACATGCATACTGGATCTTACTTTACTCCCAGCGACAGTGGTTGGGGTCATTCAGTGAGTACTTTAGGTAATATACGGGTGGTCATTAGCTACATTTATGACCAAGCTGGTAAACCATACTGGACCATTGGTAGCGGGATAAATAATAACTCAGCATTGGATGTTTCTTATTCCAATACCTTCTGCCCAAGTTGCCCAGCTGTAACAAGAAGTAATCGCTTGGTTGGTGATATAAAAATGACATTGAATGATCAAAGTTTTGGTACTTTAGATAGTTACAATGTGACTGATGAGGGTGTCAGTTGGAGCAGAAGTAATTTACCGATTCAGAATATAATTCCACCGAATAACTGATAACCAATGAGCTTTGGTTATCAGTTTTTTGGTTGGTCTTTGCTATAGGGTTTTGAGTTGTCTGCCTGGATACTGAATCTTTTATAAGTCCATTGATACTGACTTGGGTTGATAGCTATCAGTGATGCTATCATTTGGTTAATGGTTTCGACTGAACATTGTGTGTCGTTGTAAATAGCCATCGGTGCAGTCCTGAAATGCAAGTCAAAACCTTGGCCATCTGGGATACGTTCTGCAACAGCGAACACCACTGGCACACGAGTTTTGGCTGCTATTTTGGAAAACAAAGTCATGGTGTAAGCGGGTTGCCCCATAAAAGGCGCGAACAGGCCTTGACCATTTTTGGGTTGTTGGTCAGGAAGTATAGCCAGAATATGCTTGTTCTTCAGAACTTTAAAGATCTGTCTTACTCCTTTTGCATCTGCGGTGATTTGTTGAGCGCCGCTAGAACCCCGGTATCTCAGTAATAACTGTTCAATTTTGGGCTCCGAAGGTGGTTTGTATAAGAAAGCAAATCCAGGGTGTTTTGAAAGCCAAAAATTTAATACTTCCCAATTACCAAAATGCGGTGCTGCCAGTAACACTCCTTGGTTTTTCGCCAAAGCGGTTTTAAAGTCATCTAAGCCATGGATATTTCTGATTAATGGCTGAATATTATCACTGTGTTTTTTCCAAATAATGCCTAACTCAAACATAGATTTGATGGTTTCAGTTAAACTGGTTTGTGCCAGTTCGAGCTGTTCATCGCTGGATAAATTGGGAAAGCACATCTCTATATTTGTAGATGAAATTCGCCGTTGTTTTTCAGACCAGCGCCAGATTATTTTAGATAAAACCTGAGCCCATTTGTGGGCTGTTTTTAAAGATAACAAGCTGGTAACTTTAATGATGAGTTGGAACAACAAAGTGCGCATCTGAGTATTCTAATCGAAAACAACAGGATTTGAAGACAAATTACAGGCAAAAAAAACCGCCATCAATTATTAATGGCGGTTAATTTACGAAAGCCCCAAACACAGAACTTTCTTATCCTTATTCCCGAGTTTGGTGCATCATGCACCAGATTGGTACGTCATGTAAACAATCTATTGAATCAGTAACCTAATTCTTCTCCCTTGGGTACATTATGCTTTTTTTTAAAATGCTTGTCTGTCCATAGATTCTTAAAGCTTTGTAAGAAATTTCCTACAATTAGTTTTCGTATGTTGTATTTCGTATTATCATGAAACTTATGCGATAGAGTGAAATTTCACTATATAACAGAAAAAAAGTAGCTGATTTTGTTATCAGGGTTCAATAGAAATGATGACGTGAAAATTAAAAAAAGTTAGTTGACAAATAAAAGGCAGAGAAGAAATCGAAATACCTCACATAGATGTTACATATATAAACGACAATATTGAGGAAAAAAATTAATGAAAGAAGAGTAGGTAAGGAATCTGT
>CALLLZ010000249.1 GCA_938008005.1 uncultured Marinicella sp.
TTTTTTAATGGTGTTCTGGAAGAAGGCGTTCTGGAAGCAACTCAGACAGACCCACTTTCATTTGTAAGAAAACCTAACTCTGATGGCACTGGTGTCGAATCTAATTCTGATGGGACAGGTCGCAAATCAAACTCTGATGGCACTGGTGGTGAATCTAACTCTGATGGCACTGGTGGTGAATCTAACTCTGATGGTACTGGTCTTAAGTCAAACTCAGATGGCACTGGCAGCCCTGAATCACTACTCACTATCATTATTGCAGACTGCAATAATCAACAAATCAATCTAGCCTATGGAATAGTTCAAACAAACTCAGGAACCACAACAATAGAGTTTGAGAACGTCTATATGGACGGAGAATTAATGACATGTTACCAGTGAGAATTAAGTTTCACTGATAACAGCTGAAGAACGTTAATGTTGGCCTGATATTTTTATTACACATGCAACACACACTTATAAAAATATCGGTCACATGACTATTGATGATGAAACTGTAATTTTTTTATGGTTTCTGTTCAAGAAGAAGAGGGAGGAATAATAACGAAGCAGAGCCATGATATTTTATTCAAGCTCATTATAAGAACTTGTAAATGTAAAAATTTGGTATGTCTTTCACACGCACACACACACTTTAGGCGTACAGAGTTTTAAAACATTTTATTTATTGAGTTCAACTTTGACCTGATTCCAGAGTTCGTTCAGAACCTTCAGGTCAAAGTTTTCTTTTTTTGGCTGTAGTTTATTAGCCATTTTTTCAACCTTTCTGAAGCGCTTTTCAAACTTATTATTGGCTTTACGCAATGCCAATGAAGGATCAACATTCAAATGTCTGGCTATATTGGTACAAACAAACAATAAATCACCCAGCTCTTCTTCTATGTGTTCATTATCACCAATCGAAATAGCCTCCTTAAGTTCAGCTGCTTCCTCATCAAGTTTATCAAACACTGGATTAATATCAGGCCAATCAAAACCGGTTACCGCTGCATACTTAGTCAATTTGACAGCTTTAAGAAGCTCTGGCAAATTACCAGCAATGTCATCTAGTACACTGACTTTATTTTTACTCTTACTCAACTCCCAAGCCATTGTTTGTTGTTCAGCGGTTAAACGTGGCGAATCTGGATCAAATACATGCGGATGCCTCTCAACCATTTTATCGCATACCGCATTAACGACATCATTAAAGTTAAAGTAGTCAGCTTCTTCTGCCATTTGCGCATGAAATACCACTTGAAACAACAAATCTCCTAATTCTGTCTTAAGCCCATTCATGTTCTCTTGCTCAATTGCATCAGCCACTTCATAAGCTTCTTCTATGGTATAAGGGGCAATGCTAGAGAAGGTTTGTTTAATATCCCATGGACAACCAGTATCTGGATCGCGCAGTTGTTGCATGATTTCTAATAGTTTTTTCATGATATAGAATGGTTATGTTTATAAGCCCTCTGCAGATAAGTCAGGACCATTAGAAAAAAAGGCCAACATTAGGCTCTTCTAAGGGAGTTAAAATTTATCCTATTGAAGCGAGAATTGTACTTGATAACGCGTTATAGAGATAATTTTCAACCAAAATAGGGTTAATTTTAAACTTTTTGATTTAGTTCACGACTTATACCCAGGTCTCTTTATAAAAATTATGGTGGTAGTATCACTTTAAAGCACGCACCTTGTAAAGAATCATGAGATTTAATTTCTAATTCGCCTTGATAAGACTCAACAATATCAGTAACGATCGACAAACCAATACCGTGACCTTTGACTTGCTCATCACCTCTGGCACCACGCTTTAACAGTTCGACTCTTTTGTCGACAGGAATTCCTGGACCGTCATCGCCTATCTCAATGACCAAACCTGTTCTTTTTCGACCTTCCATATAAAGCGTTTTAACCAACACATCAATATTTTGATCACACCACTTAAAGGCATTCTCCAGCAAATTGCCTAATACTTCCATTAAGTCACCCTTCTCGCCATAAAATTCGGCTCCAGGTGCTATCTGCGTGTTCACTTGAATGTTTCTATTAGGGTGTATTTTTTTTAATGTTTTAATCATCTTATCCAACACATCAATCACTGGCACACCAGTTACGAATGTTCGATGACCTGCAACCGCAGCTCTCTTAAGTTGATAGGCCACAATTTCATTCATGTTAGAAATTTGCTGTTGAATCAAGATCTTATCTACACCATTATTTTCCAACTCAGAATGCATCACTGCCAGCGGAGTTTTTAATGAATGTGCTAAATCACCCAAGGTTCTTCGTTGGCGCGATAAGTTATTCCTTTCGTTCTCAATCAATCGATTCAAACTGGTGGTCAAACCTCTCAATTCGCTGGGATAATCTTCTGAAAAAATCAGTTCATCACCTTTCTCTAAACGCAGCAGGTCGTCCATCAAGCGTTTCAATGGTTTGGTTGCCCAGTGCATAATCACCCATTGTACGCAGACTAAAATTGAACTGATGGCAATCAGCCAAGTCAATAAATTTTCTTCAAATTCAGCCAGTTCACGATAAAAATTTCCAGCATGTTCTGTAACTGCCAAGGTTAATTCAATAGAACCATTATCACCCTCTAATGAAAAACCTTGTCGCATTCGAAACAACAATTCTCCTTGAAACTCAATTGGAGCATCAAACTCACGTTCGTTCACTTTTACCGAAGAAAAAACAGGCAGCTCTTGACCCAAAACTGAAGGAGATTCCCATGATTGATCACCAATAATCATTTGGGCATACATACCAGATCCAGGTCGTTCCATTCTGGGAGTAGGGAAATATACGGGAAAAACCAAGGCATCACCTTGGACCTCTGTATTCGAAATGATGGCTAAAACATAACTCTCTAGTCGTTCTTTAACTAAATGCAAAGTTTTTTCTTTGAAGGCTTGGTCCATCACAAAACCAATGGCCGCTAAAGCAAACAACAAAGCCACTCCCGAGGTAACCAAGACCCGCTTTGTCAGTGACACACTTTGAGTCACAGAGGCCATCAATCAGTCTATTGAGCGCATTCTATAACCTCTACCACGCAAGGTTTCAATGTATTTAGTTTCTGGATCAATGGCAGCCAGTTTCTTTCGCAAACGACCAACAAATACTTCTATGACATTACTGTCACGATCATAATCCTGATGGTAAATATGTTCAGTCAGTGTGGTTTTAGAAATCACTTCGTTTTGATGATGCAATAAATACTCCAACACTTTGTATTCATACGAAGTTAAATCGAGTATTTGCCCCATCACCCTGACTTCCTGGGTGCTCATATTCATGGTTAAACCAGCACACCCAATTTCAGGTGTGGCGTTACCACTGGACCGCCTCACTAAAGCATTTACCCGAGCCAATAATTCTGGAAAATGAAATGGTTTGACCAAGTAATCATCCGCACCTGCATCTAAGCCCATAACCTTATCTTGCCATGAACCACGCGCAGTTAACACTATAATTGGAAATTCAACACCATCTTGGCGTAAAGTTTGAATCACTTCCATACCAGAAATTCTTGGCAAGCCTAAATCAATCACTGCCACATCGGCGGGATATTCTTTGCCTTTATACAACCCATC
>CALLLZ010000250.1 GCA_938008005.1 uncultured Marinicella sp.
ACTGATTGTATTGAACCGGCCACATTTTGGTAACTGCAATTCAATGATTTCAAATCCAGCATAGCTCTTTCCTGCCAATGACTGCTTCGCAGTGGACTGGCAGCACTTTGCGTGGCACGATACCACTTATCATCGCGAACATACCACCTCACCCTAATTACACTTGGGTTAATGATGCCTTGATGGTTTTGTTGATTGTTTAACAATTCATTTCTTTGGTGCGGCACTTTTGCATTTCTATAACGCAATAACGTAATGGACTGGCTATTAGCAATAAACTCTGGTGATGGTAAAACAACTAATGATCGATTGGTTGTAATCGCCATTTGAACATCGCTTTGTAATTGAAACTGAGCTAAGTTCAATTGGTTCAACTCATCAGCGACCTGCTGTAAAGATTGTTTTGATTTAACCAACGTATCTAAACTCAGAAATGCCATGGCAGAAATCACTGCCAAAATACCTGTTGCAACCAATACTTCTAACAAAGTCATACCGCACTGATTGGCTATTGTTTTTTGATTAAAAAACCTTTTTTTAATCAAGCTATTCATCTGCTTTTAGTGAATCCAGTCAATCGAGCATCACTGTAATCAAGTCTGCGATCCAACCCAACTATTAAATCAATGCGATTAATGTGAATGTTATCGGTGGTTTTCAATTCTGCTTGCCAATAATAGTCTTGACCAGCAAATAGCTCCTGCCCTTGATGACTGCCGACTTTTAAATCAGATTTTTGATATAACAAAAGCATCACTTGATCGGCTACATGGTAAGCCCCAGTTTTTTCTCGCAGCGCTGTGGTTGTTAACCCCCCTGTTTGTGCTGATTGAACCAATGCCACCAAACCAACACTGACAATCACCATAGCCAACATAACTTCTAGTAATGTAAACCCTTTTTTTGACTTTAAATTAAGGTTCATACCAAGCTCCATTCAACTGCCAAGGCGATTGGGTTTTAAGGGCATAATATGTTGTCATATCAGGGCTATCAATGAGCTCATCAACAGCACTAAAACGCAATTCAAAAGCATTAAAAGAACCATCAGATTGACAAATAATATGAGGTAAATGCTCCGCCTCTATATCAGTTTCTGATTGTATTTTCTGAGACAAACCCTCAAGCAATAAATCAATCGATACACCATCATTATCTTGCAGTTGGTTTTGTTGTTCTATCAACACCCAGTTGGGCCTTTGATACCGTAAAACTTGGTAACCACTGACATGTAACTCGATACCAAAAGCTTGGTTTTCTAACACGGCTTTTTCACAAATAAACTTTAAATCACTGCTGAACTGTTGAGCTTGACTCAGGATAACTCTTTCAAACGATTGACTGTTAATTATATTGGTCCCTACTGCTGTCATAATACCGATGATCAAAACCACAAGCAAAATTTCTAACAACGTGAACCCTTTGTTTGTTAGGTTGTATAACATCACATTAAAAAAACTTTACCAATTACCAATATCAGCATTTACCCCTTCACCTCCAGGCTGCCCATCAGCCCCAAACGAATAAACATCGACTAAACTGCGATTACCTGGATTGAGGTATTGGTAAGGGTTACCCCATTGGTCATTTGGCAACTGTGATAAATAGCCACCCGGCTTCCAATTTTTAGCTTCAGGAGTCCCTGATGGCTTTTGTATCAAAGCATTCAATCCTTGCGATGTACTCGGAAAAGAAAAGTTGTCCAATTTATACATGCTCAAGGAAGTTTCAATATTTTTCACATCAGCTTTTGTTTTTGCAACTCTGGCTTTATCTGGCGCATCCATAAACTGTGGCACTACGGTGATGGCTAAGATACTCAATATCACCACCACAATCAAAATTTCCATCAAAGTAAAACCATGCACAGATTTTCTATTGTCTTTTAAATTTTGTTTAGTTTTCATGATTGATTGCTATTTATTTGAGTTATGATGAGCTTTTTATTATAGGTCATTTTATTTCACGCTGTCACCAGTAGCTGATTTATTCATCATGCGAATTTCAAGGATTTATTTACCACTACAACCAACCGATGTATTGCCATCCATTCATATTGAAGGCGACAAGGCACATTACATCAGAAATGTTTTGCGTCTTAAAGTTCATAATTTAGTGAATTTTTTTATCCCAGCTGGTATAGAGTACCAAGCAACCATAGCTAACATCAGTAAACATAAAGTTGTGTTGCATGAAATTCAAGTCATCAATCAACAACAGCAACAGTCGCGCCTAAACACCACTTTAGTTCAAAGTATCAGCAGCAGTGATCGCATGGACTACAGCATACAAAAAGCCGCTGAATTAGGCTGTAAATTACTGGTTCCTGTACTAACTGATTTTTGTTCTCAAAAAATTGCCATGCATAAAAGAGAAAAAAAACAACAACATTGGCAAGCGGTTTCCATCAGTGCTTGTGAACAATCTGGTCGTGTGGATTTGATGCCAGTCACGCCAATTCAATCCTTGAAGCAAGCACTTAAAAACACCTCAGCAGCCATTTTTCTAGAACCCAATGCTGGCCATTATCTCTGCCAATTACCAGAGGCATACCAACAAACACAAACTGTTATAATTGGCCCAGAAGGTGGTTTCTCTCCCACGGAGATTGAACACTTTAAATCTAATAACTATTTAGGCGTACAATTAGGTCAAAGGGTGTTACGTACAGAAACAGTAGCCCCTGCAATTATGGGCGCTTTACACGCTCTATATGGAGATTTTAAGCCTGAGAAGCTCTAAACAGCTGACTGAGTGATTGATATCAAGTTTGTTTCTAAATAATTCATATTCGGTATGTCGGCCATTTCTTCTTGAATTGATACCAGCGAAGCGATCGCATTGTGGTTGATTGTTTTCTCTTCATGTAATTGCATATCCCCCCTTGAGACCAATTGAAGCTTTGGGATCCCTCTAGCTAATACAGCAAAATATGGCATATCTTCTGGATGATTAATACTTTTCAGTACTGCCAGATTATAAGAGCTGTTAACATCAACTTCAGTAGCTGTACCGGTCAGCACAGCAAAATCAATCAAAGGAATGTCCCAACCACGCCAAGATACAGTGCCCAACACCCAATCTACATCTTGTTCAATGTCATCTATAGTTCTCATTCCCAATACTTCCGCTACCATGGCATTTGGTAACAACAATTTTCGATCAGCTTCTATTGGAATCAATACCGCTCGGATTTCATTTGACATATTAATTACCTTTTATTTAGTTAATGTTTGCTTTATATATTCTGCCATGGCTGCCGGCTCACCGTCAAACATAGACATTTTCAACTTTCTTACTTCTTCAGCAATAGCTGAAACCACACAACTTTCTGCAGATTGAGTGATGACCCTGCCCCCATTCTCAAATACATTAGTCGCACCTTTAACACCATCTTTAGCCATGCCACTGAAAACTGCTATGTTCACCTTGTCCAGATTTTCTAACATGTCGTAACAAACGTCATCAATGCAAGGAGTGCTCATACGTTTGGGATTAATGTCTTTAACTCCAATCATACCATCAGCATTGATCACAATGTCTTCATCAACCGGAACCAACAAAGCTTGACCTGGAATCACTCGATTACCAGATTGTGCCAACCTAACCGGAATTTGGTTATTTTTATCTAATTGCTTTTGCATCATGGCAACGAATTCGCTGTCCATATGTTGCACAATTAAGAATAAAAATGGTTCATCACCATCAAATTCTTTCAAAAATTTTATCAGCGATTCTGGTCCACCAATAGAAGCAGCCAATACCCATACTGATTCAACACCAAGCTTACTTAAATTGACGCCAGATACCTGTTGGTCGGTTGACGACATTGATTTAGGCAAAATATCATTGCCTTGATCAATTTTATGTAACACATGCCTAAGCCAACGATTTTTATTCCAACCCACCAACTCATTTGAGATACGTGCATCATTAAAAATGATTTTTGCATTATTCATATTTAAATGACTAATCAGTTCATCTAGATTCAAATCATTATCAAACAGATTCAATATAAAAGTTTGTATATCAGCATCTAAAACTGAAATTTCATCTAAATTATACTGCTCTACAGAATAGCCAGATACTTTCAACTGATTGATCAAAAACTGTGCTGATGGTTGTGCTTCTCCAATGTGAATTAACCCAACAGCCGGTCTGTCAACTACAGATTCTTCATGCATCTTCTAATTGCAGTAAATCATTGATGTTATCCAACAAATCAATCTCTTGGTAAGGCTTACCTAAATAACGTTCTACACCAATTTCTTTAGCACGGTCTTTATGTTTTTGCCCTGTACGCGAAGTAATCATGATAATAGGAATATCCTTGAAACGTTCTGAAGCTTTCATGTTGGTGGCCAACTCAAAACCGTCCATACGTGGCATTTCTATATCCAACAACATCAAATCAGGTTTCTGTTCTTGCAATTTATTCAATGCATCTAAACCATCTTTAGCAGTCATAACCTCAAATTCATTCCTTGCCAACATCCTCTCACCGGCACGGCGCATGGTAATCGAATCATCAACCACCATAATTGTGGTAGTACGATCTTCCTCGATCTCTTCAATCACTTCAATGCCATCAGCTTCAAGTTTTTCAAGTTTCTGCAAGTATGCCCTGTGCATTGGAATGATATCTAAAATAAGTACAACCGCACCATCACCTAGAATAGTTGCACCAAAAATACCAGGAACTGAAGCAACTTGTGTACCTACTGACTTAACTACGATCTCACGACCACCATAGGTTTGATCAACTCTTAATGCAACGCCTTGATCACCAGATTTAATCATGACCAAAGGTATTTGATTACCCTCAACCATCGCTTCAGAGTCTACACTCAACAATTTATTCAATTCTTGAACTTGATATTGCTCACCTGCATAGTCATAACCCAAATCCCCTTCTAAGATTCTACGTCTGAACTCATCAATGTTCATACGAATCAAACCTTGTACACCTGAAGCTGGTATCGCATAGCGATGATCTGCCACTTGTACAATAATTGCTTGTGTTAATGCCAATGTATAAGGTAATCGAATCACAAATGTAGTACCTTCATCTTTGGCTGAAATTATTTCAATACTCCCGCCTAAGCGTTTAATTTCGTTATTAACTACATCCATACCAACACCACGACCAGCTAATTTACTCACCTTATTTGCAGCTGACAATCCTGAATGAGTAATCAATTGTGCGATATCATGATCTGACAATTTATCATCTTTTTCAATGATCCCGCGTTCTATGGCTTTTTTCTTCAAAACTGCGGTGTTAATTCCTGCACCATCATCTTTGACGGTAATAACCACTTCTGTGGCTTCACGACTTAATTCAATTTCAATTTGGCCTTGTTCTGGTTTTTTGGCTTTCTTGCGATTTCCTTCAATACCATGAACCATGGCGTTTCTGATCATGTGTTCTAAAGGTGCCTGAATCCCCTCCAGTACAGTTTTGTCCATCTCACCTTCAGCACCATTGACAGTCAATTTGGCCGTTTTATCCAATTCTTGCCCAGCAGTCCTTAATACCCTTCTCAACCTCGGAACCAAAGAATTAAAAGTCACCAGCCGCGTTTCCATCAAACCTTCTTGTAATTCCGTGTTAACACGAGACTGTTGAATCAACAAAGTTTCTGAAGAACGAGCTGATTCCTGTAAATATGTTTGAATGTTGGTTAAATCTGATACCGACTCTGACAATGACCTTGACAGTTGTTGAATGGTTGAAAACTGATCAAGCTCAAGTGGGTCGAAATCTTCTTCTAATTCATCTCCTTCCATTTGGTAATTTGAGATAATTTGCGCTTCGGTTTCATGCTCTAACTCTCGCAATTGCCTTCGAACCCTTTCAACTGTATTTTCCAATTCGTCAATATTAAGTTTCAACTCAGCTGATTGTTGTTCCATACGTGAACGGTAAATACTTACCTCACCAGCAAAGTTTACCAATTTATCTAACAGTTCAGAGTTAACTTTAATTTGTCCACCAGATAACACATTGGCTTTCTTTTTCGGTACAAGACTCTGATCAGTTTCTTGATCGGACACTTCTTCCATCTCAGCTAAAGGTGCATCAACCTGCCCTAAAGGATCGAAAAACTCTTCGTCCAGTTTAGACTTTTCTTTCAATTCAGCACCTTCAGAAGACAGCATGTCTTCCAATTGTTTTGTTTCCGTTTCTATACTGGCAGACAAACCATAATCATCAGAATTTACCAAACCATGTAATCTATGCATGATTTGAGACATCATTTCATGTTGACCTGGAGCCACCTCATGGTTGGTCTCAGCAATAGATTCAAACAGCGATTCTAATTGATGCGATAAATCACCGATTTGGTTCAAACCTGCCATTCGAGCCCCACCTTTTAAAGTGTGCAAGTCACGCTGCAGAGCTTGAATGATGGATGGGCTATTGGGCTTGTCTTCCAACTCAGCTAACATGTGATCAGCACGGTCAAAAATTTCAGAAGCTTCTTCACTAAATATTTCTAACAACTCCTCATCCAACTCAAGTTCACTGGCTGCAACTGAAGCTTCGGTACTCTCAACTTCTGCAATTTGTTGGAAAGGCTCAGGTGCTTCTTCAGCAACTTCTTCTTCAGCAACTTCTTCTTCAGCAACTTCTTCTTCAGCAACTTCTTCTTCAGCAACTTCTTCTTCAGCAACTTCTTCTTCAGCAGCTTCTTCAATAACTGCTTCTGCATTTTTGCTAGACACAGTCTCTGAGGCAGAATCTAATTGCTCTTCTAAAATATTATTCTCAACCAACAGGTCTTCGGCATCTTTGCTGTCATCAGTCGCATTATCCAATTCTACAATGCGATTTGAGAAATAATCACCGATACTATTATCGACAGAAGATGTACCTGTGCCCAATAAATTCAACTGACTCTTGGCGTGCTTGATCACTGATTCAATATGAGTCAAATCATCTGCTGTTAGGGCTTGTTTACGATCCATCAACATAACAGACATTTTTTCTAACGGCGCAGTCATTCCAGTAATACCATCTACTGAAGCCATACTTGCAGCACCATTTAAGGTATGTACTACTCGAACAAAATTATCATTTACTTTTGGTTGATCTTTCTCCAAACTATCTGATACAAATTGTGTCATCTCAGTTAAGTGAGCACCCACTTCCTTTTGGAGTATTTCAATGAAAACTGGATCGACATCCAAATCTAAATCACTGTCCTCAACTTCAGCAGAGTCTTCATTGGCACCTAATTCAATTGAGCTGTCTTCAAGATAGAGTTCTTCCAAATCTTCTTCGATAACATGCTCTGTATCGTTGGCTTCTACATTATCTCCTTCCAAGTTATCAGCATCAGCCAAGTTGAGTAATATTTCAGTGTCATCTTGTTCACCTGTTTCTTTACTTTCAGCTTCTTTAAGCTCTACGTCATTAACAGCAAAATCTTCGAGACTAAAGTCATCATCCAAGTCTAAGGTAATCCCTTCTTCATCAGGCTCAGTCTCTAAAGAACCCTCTGTTTCTGATAACAAACCTTCGTCATCTTCAAACTTCGCTAAATCAGCCTCTAAGTCAATAATTTCATCTTCATCTAAATCAATACCATCAATCAAATCAACCGTATCTGCTCTGGTCTGATCCTCATCTTCGGTCATTTCAGGCGTTTTTTCAGATTGATCGGGTTCAATATCGTCTAGATTAAATTCCAACTCCATTACATCTTCATCAATTTCCAAAGCCATTTCATCAGTAGATGCCGTTTCAGTGGCTTCTTCTGTTTTTTCAATGGGCTGCTCAGCTTCACTAGATTTTAGTTGTTCGATGTCATATTGAACATAGTCGAGTGATAAGTCTTCTGTTTCGGCTTCATCACTTAATTCATCTACTTCACTTTCGTCTAGTAAAGTAATCGCTTCTTCTGATTGCTCAATAGTTTCAGGTGTTTCCGGTGTTTCAAATTCCAAATCAAGATCGGCGTCGATGTCCAAATCTAACCCCAACTCATCTGATAATTCTATATCATCAACAGATTCTTGTTGAACTTCAGTTTCCTCAACAACCTCTTGAATTTCAGCTTCTTCAACAACCTCTTGAACTTCAGCTTCCTCAACAACCTCTTGAACTTCAGCTTCCACCAACTCTTTACCATTAGTAACGTTATCAGCATTCTGCAACAACAAATCATAACCTGAAGGAACAACTGCTTTCTCTTGTAAGGCAGTGAATAAATCAGCTGACATAACAACACCAGACTCTAGCACCTGCCGGAAATCTGTACTGTTTGTAATGGCACCATCTATCAGACGATTACACATACTTTCCATCATCCAACCAAATTCACCAATGGCTTCGGCACCTACCAAACGACCACTACCTTTTAAGGTATGAAAAATCCTTCTTATTTCTGTTAGTTTATCCTCGTTTTCTTCTGGATCTTGTTTCCACGCAGCATGTCTATCCTGCATGTTAGCCAATTCTTCTTCAAACTCTTCCAAAAACACTTCTTTAATTTCATCATCAACATCACCACTAAAATCAACCACTAAGGTTGATTCATTGATAGCTACATCTTCTTGTTCTTGGGTGACTTCAACAGGTTCAGCGTCTTCCAACTCATCAGCAAGAACAGGTTCTTCAACTATTGAAATGTCAACATGATCTTCCTTCACAATATTCTCAACCGGCTCTTCGTTTGAATCACCTGCTTCTTCATTTGACTGTTCAGAGGCTTCTTCAACCGCTTCTTCAGCTGCTATTTGTTCGTTGAATTTGGTGTCTTGCGTCGCTTGAACTTGTAAAGCTTGGATCTGCTGTCCAACTTCTGATAGTAAACTTTTTCTGGTACGTTGGCCTTGATCTAAATTCTCTAAATAATACTCTAAAGATGAAATTACGGTTGCCAATTGTTCTAACTGTATTGCAGATGGTTTTGACTCTGAACCCAGAATATCTGAATTCACATACACAATAATCTCATCAACATGGGCACCTGCTTCGCTGAGATTTAAAATTTTCATCGCACCAGCAATATCTTTAAGCAGCCTTGGATTATCTTTAACTTGATTTTTATCCCAGGGCGACTCAATAAAAGCCACAAAATTTGTTTTGATTTGTTGTAAATTAATAATAGATTCTTTAGCCAATGTCTGCAATATCACTTTCTGTTCAGATTTAGGAATACTCCCCTCATTGTCATTAACCAAATCATCAGAGATACCCAATGACTGAATGTGATCAGCCAACTGAGACTCAATCATAAGTAATGTTTTAGCCACATCTAACAATTGGTCGTCAGTTGGACGTTTATTCTCTTCTACCTGTGTAGCTAGTTCAGTTTTGTGCCCATTTACAGATTCACGCGCTACGCCCAAACCTAAAATCCCTAAGGTATCACCAATTTTCTGCAAGTTATCCAATAAAGGTGTCAACTCTTCAACTTGAGCAGACTTATTACGAATAAATAAATCTAATGACTCTTGGACCACCAAAACATCATCATTAATGGCATCAGAAACCGTCTGTAGCAAATCTTTATTTTTACCTGACAAACTACCTTCAGCATGTTTTATTTCTTCTTGATCGGGGATAAATTGACTCAAGTCAAAGAACGACTTTATTTCTTTACCGATGCGTCCACCCTCTTCACTGATGGCAATGTAGTACAACATATTTCGAGTGAGCACACGGCTACTGGATTTGGTATGTGAGCTGCCATCAATCAATTCTTTGATTAGGTGATCAACTTTACCGCCTATTTGTTTGATTGAGAAATTGTCTTCTATACTTTTATTCAACATCCCTTCGACCAAACCTGAGTAAGTCCAGAACAATTGTTTCAAATAATCCTCTGATAGAATCATTTGCAATTTCGAAATCACCAACTGCATGTTATTCAAGCCTTTGCCGTCATCGTTTTTAATCCAATTCAACAAGGCAATTTGATAGATCGAACGAATTTTCAATAGTGCTGTCTTAAGTTGATTCCCTTTCAAAGACACATCATTTTCAAGCACCCTCTTTGGCACACCCAAGTCCAAATTAGGGTTAAATAAAGCACTTTCAGAGAGTAATTTCTCGCTGCGAACTGCTCTTAAATCATTGACCAATGGTAACAACACGATCGGCACATCTTTGTGACCTGATTCAATTCTTTCCAAATAATCTGGTAACTGTAAAATACTTTGCATCAAGACATCATAGGCAGCATCAACATCTGTGATACTTCCCTCAATTAAATCTTTAGCAACCCATTCCATTTCCTCTGCTACCATTGCTGCACCATACAGTTCCACCATTTTCAAGGTACCTTGAATTTGATGCAAGTAAGTGACACAAAACTGTAATTGATTGGTGTCTTCGGAGTCTTCAACATAAGCTTTTAAAGCATCTTTAGCTCGATTCAATGTTTCATCAAGCTCTGTTTTTACCCATGTTAAAGTTGAAAAATCTATTTGTTCTATATTGCTCATATTATTTCAATCTGAATGCCAAAGTTCTGTTTTTGTTGACACGTTTCATTTTATGGTGAGACCATGAATTTATTTCAGTCTGGCCCAACACCAACAATCCATCGCGGTTCAGGTGTTCAACCAGACCGTTTAATATTTGTTCTCTCACTGATCTTTCAAAATACATCAGCACGTTTTGACAATAAATCACATCATATTTAATATTCGAAGGTCTATTTACATCTAATAAATTAAACACACCAAATGCCATGCGTTTTTTTATGTGATCCTTGATGGTAAACATTTCATGATTCAAAGTTTCTAAATTATCATGCAACTTCTTGTCAATTGTGGCTAATTTGTCCATCGAATAAAAAGCTTGTTTTGCCAATGCAACAGCTGGACTGCTTACATCTGTGGCCGTCACACCATAATAAGACTTTTTAGCGTGTTCTTGGCAAATCGAATGTGCCAAAAGTGCCAATGAATAAGCCTCTTCACCAGTAGCACAACTGACTGACCAAATTTTATACCTCAAGGTTTCTTTGGCTTTCAATATCTTTTCAATAAAGTCTTCCTTAACCAACTCAAAAGAAGGGCGGTGACGATAAAAGGAAGTTTCATGAACAGTCAACCGATCTACAAGTTGTGACCACTCTAAGTTACCCTCTATACCAGAATTGATGTAATTCCAATATTTGGTATAGTCTTGATAACCAATTTCACGCATTCGTGACCAAATTTTTGACTGCAGGAACATCTTCCGTTCCATTGGCACAATGATACCTAAGCGCTCAGCCAATAATCCTGACCATTGCTGATACTCTTCCTCAGTTAACGGAGAAATTTGTGTAAAAGGTTTGTTGCTATACATTTTGTACATTAGTCAGCATATTTGTTATCAGAAAAATTCATCATCTGGTAGCTTAAAGTCTTCTACCGACTTCCTCAACTCAGTCGCCAGTTCAACTAAGTTACCAATCGATTCAGCGGTTTGCTGTGTACCGGCTGAAGTCTGTGTGGTAATCTCCTGAATCACGTTCATGGTTCCCGAGATATTGGTTGCAGCAACCGATTGTTGTCTGGCTGCTTCAGAAATATTCTGAATCAACTCAGCCAAATCGTTTGAAACCGTTTCAATTTCGGTCAGTGCTTCACCAGCATCTTCTGCTTTACGAGCTCCGCCCACCACTTCTGAAGTGGTTTGCTCCATTGAACGTACAGCTTCATTCGTATCGGTTTGAATGGTTTTCACAATACCCTCAATTTGTCTCGTTGCACTTGAAGCTCGCTCTGCCAGTTGCTGTACCTCATCTGCAACAACCGCAAAACCACGACCAGATTCTCCAGATGATGCAGCTTGAATCGCAGCATTCAAGGCCAGAATATTCGTTTGCTCGGCAATGTCATTAATCAGTTCAACAATGTTACCAATTTCTTGTGAACTTTCCCCCAAACGTTTGATCCTCTTAGAGGTATCCTGAATCTGGGTTCGAATGTTATTCATACCCTTAATGGTATCTCGTACAACTTCTGCACCATTATGTGCAATCAATACTGAACGTTGCGCTACGTCCGCCGACTCCAAAGAGTTTTTAGATACTTCATCAATAGAAACCGCAATCTCATTAATCGCTGCTGAGGCGTTGGTAATTTGGGTTGCCTGATGTTCTGAGGCTTCTGCCAAATGCATGGCTGTCGCTTGTGCTTCTTGTGCAGCTGATGCCACACCAACAGAAGCGTCATTAATCGTTTTCACCAATGACCTTAATGCTTCAATCGCAAAGTTGACCGAGTCAGCAATTGCACCTGTAATATCTTCCGATACCGTGGCGTTTACAGTTAAATCACCATCAGCTAATGAACCCATTTCATCAAGCAACCTAAGAATTGCCTGTTGATTTCTTTCGTTCTGATCTTGAGCAATTGAAGCTCGTACCCGGTCATTTTTAGATAAAGTACGGAAAATCCATAATAGCCAAAGAAACAACAAACCTGCTATGATCCAACCGACTGTATCTGATGGGAACCATTGTTTTTGTTCAGGGTCTTCAAGTTGTGCTTTGAGCAGCTCTGCATCCTCAACGAATAATTCAGCGTCTATTTCAATATCAGCTGCTGCTGTTTGAGCTGCGAATAACTCCATCGCTTCCAATACAGCTGTAATGTCTGCTTGAACACTATCAAAAGCCGCATATACTCGACCCAAAGATTCGATGGCTTGATCATCAGTTACAGCCTTGATGCGTTCATTACCATTGAACATACCTGTCATAACTTCTTGGAACATTCTCGCATCACGGTCCAAACTGTCAGCAGCTTGAATTGATGCAGCACCACCACGTAAAATTTCACTCATGCGACGTAACATTCGATCGGCCAAAACCAACTGTTGCGAAGCTAAATAAATCAGGTTGCGGTCTCCATTAATAGCCACCAATCTTTTAACCACTGCATCCGAACTGGCTTGCAAAATAGGGATTTCTGAAGCAAACTTGTCTGAAATATCATTCAACTCTTCAATTCGATCACGTTGATCAATGATGGTCAACGCGTTGGCGTTCATAACCCTCCATTTATCTGCCATAGCATCAAAACGCGGCCTGACTGCTGTGGGCAAAGATGGGTATTGGCTATTACCATTTCGCAATGAATTAACCGTATTCTCAATAATTGTTCGATCTGTAATCAATTCACTAAAAGCCTCGATATCACCCGAAGAAGCCTGTTTGGCATATTGTGATAATTGCACAGCTTTAACATTAATTCGATCGGTTTCAGTGATGTGTGCCGCACGATATTCTTGTGTGGTAGACAACCAATACGTGTGCGCAAAGAAAGCCAGTACCAATACTACCAGTACCATCAGCTGCCAGAGCGGCAACGTTCGGGTTCCTTGATCCAAGTCTACAGTTGAACTGCTCATATAATTCTACCTCGTTATTTATTTAATTGAAGCGTTTTGGAATTTTGTGTCTTGAACCAATTGATCCATGGTAAACACATTCCAAGTCACTTCATCATGACTGAAAAATTTATCACAATAAGAATAGATCCTTGAGTCACTTTCCCCCTCAACATCTTCCCATTGGCTTTGTTTAAAGTGTCGTTGACCAAACACCTCATCAACTACCAATCCAGCTTGACCACCTGGTTGATTGATGACCAGCATTCTTGAATGCTTGGTTAATTTAGCAGGCTCACCAGTTAAATACAGGCGCAGATCAATGGCAGGAATCAAGTTACTTCTGATGTTAACTAAACCCAGTACCCAAGTATCTATACCAGGAATTTTAACCAACTCAGGTAAAATAACCACTTCATTCACATCATCCACCTCTGAAATCAAATGAATGTCACCGATTTTAAAACCGATACCTGACCAATCCCCCAAATCAGTTTCTTCTTCGGCACTACCCAGTGCATGAGAAACGCTTCTTTTTTCATATTCGAGCAACAGCTCAAAAGGTTTGATGATTTGTCTACTCATTGAAATTAATCTCTTTTAACGTGTGTTTCGATGGCTTCAATTAACTCTTCTTTGGTAAAAGGCTTGGTCAAATATTCTTCGGCGCCCACTACTCGGCCTTTGGCTTTATCAAACAGCCCATCTTTACTTGAAAGCATGACCACAGGCGTTGATTTGTGTTCGTTGTTCATTTTAATCAATGCACAGGTTTTATAACCGTCCAATCTTGGCATCATGATGTCAACAAAAATAATATGAGGTTCTAAATCAGAAATTTGTGATAAGGCTTCATAGCCATTGTCAACAGTGATAACGTCACACCCTTCTTTTTTTAATAAAGTTTCTGCGGTTCGGCGGATGGTCTTACTGTCATCTATCACCATCACCTTTAAACCTTCTAAATTCATAATTTCTCCAAACTATTTTTTTGCACTTATGTAAAGAATTACTATTTTATAACATTCATGAACTTATCTACGTAAGTATGTCATTCACAAGAAAATAACTCATTTTGCATTCGATTACAAAACAAATTTATCCAATCAATCAAAAAAATTGAACTCATTGAATAAAAAGAACATGTCGATTTGTAATAAATCGAGTACTAAATTTAACGTTTTGTTTAATAATCATCAAGTAATTCAACCTTATTTAATGACAAATTTACATTTAGAAACAAACACCAACCCTTGCGTATACCCACACACCAAATGAATTATTTTACTTTAATTTGACTCATGCTATTTAACCCAACGCGTTAGCTTATTATAATTCCTTACAATTCACAATTATTGCTTGAGTTAATATGCTTAAAATCGCCATGGTTATGGACCCCATTGAAACCATAAAACCTCACAAAGACTCCAGTTTTGCGATGTTATTGGCCGCGCAAAAAAGAGGCTATGAAAATCACTACATCACCCCCGACCAACTATATATATCCAAAGGCCTGGCACAAGCAAACAGCCAATTAATTACCGTTAAAGATCAGCGTCAGGACTGGTTTTCACTGACCAAATCACAGGATGTATCACTGCATGATTTCGACCTTATTTTTATGCGTAAAGATCCACCATTTGATATAGAGTATATTATGGACACCTATGTGCTCGAGCATGCCAGTTCTCAACGCACTCATATTATTAACAAACCTCAAGCTTTACGCGATGCCAATGAAAAATTTTTCACCGAAAGCTTCCCTGAATTCACCCCAGATAACATCATTTCAAGAAACATAGACATCCTCAAATCTTACATCCAAGAAATGAATGAAGTTATAGTCAAACCGATGGATGGAATGGGTGGCAACTCAATTTTCAAAACAAGTGCGAAAGACAAGAACTTATCTGTCATTCTGGAGACAGTGACACAAAATGGCACCAAAACCACAATGATTCAAAAGTACATCCCTGACATCACTCAAGGCGATAAGAGAATCTTATTAATCAATGGTAAGGCAGTGCCCTTTGCATTGGCAAGAATTCCTTCCGCCAGTGACTTCAGGGGCAACTTAGCTAAAGGCGGAACTGGTCAAGGCGTTGCTTTATCTAAAAATGATTGGCGAATTGCAGAAATGGTTGGACCTAAGCTAAAAGAGATGGGCATTGTTTTTGCCGGCATTGATGTGATTGGTGATTACCTGACAGAAGTGAATGTCACCAGCCCTACTTGTATACGTGAATTAGATGACATTTATGACTTGGATATTGCCGGGGATCTTTTTGACTGTATTGAACAAGATATTTTATGAAACCTCAAATCACCGCTAAAGATAAAAATGTCATGACTTTCACCATGGCAATCCTGACTTTATCGGTGGTCATTCTAGGCGTATCATTCAACTACAGCGACAAAAACCCAGATGTAGTTCACAGCATGGATGTGATATTAGCCAAAAAATCTAATATCGAAGCGCCTGAAGAAGCTGATTATTTGGCCGAAAACAACCAAATTGGAGGTGGCAACCAAGAACAACAAAGTCGGCCAACCAACCCATTCAGTGCCACTTCACCGATTGAAGAAGGCTATGCAAAACAACATACTGAAGAACAGCGCAAACAACAAACCAAGCAAACAAACAGCCAACTGATCACCACTAAAGCGTCTAAAATTAAAGCGCAAAGTAGTGAAAAACAATTAGACAAAAAAAATCAACAAACCGATAACCGAGTACTGAGCAAACAACAAAGACTGGCCAAAATACAAGATGAAATAGCTAAAAAAATTGAAAAATATGCCAAGAAACCACGAAGTAAATACATATCAAGCAATACCAAAGCTTATGAGTTCGCACCTTACATCAATGATTGGGTAAAAAAAATAGAACGCACTGGCGACCTTAATTATCCTGAACAGGCCAAAAAGAAATCATTCACTGGCAACGTCATGCTTTCAGTAGGGATCAATCGAGATGGCAGTATTCACGAAACTAAAATCATTAAAACATCAGGCTTTAAATTCTTAGATGATGCTGCCAAGCATATTGTTGAATTAGCCCAACCTTACGACCCTTTGCCCGTAACCAAGGAACAAGTAGATATTTTGTACATCACTCGAACCTGGCAGTTTTTACCTGGACATTTACTTCGAGAAAAATAAATTTTTGGATTTTTTCAAAAGGTAAAATATTTTCAATAAAACAATCATCTGGTTCGGTTTCACCCTCAAATCAGTTAAAATTGTCACCATGAATCTAACCAACCAATTACTGATTGCCACCCCTGAGATGCAAGATGAACGATTCCATCGAGCAGTGATCTTGATTTGTGAACACAATGAACACGGTGCGCTAGGGATCAACATCAATCTACCAAGCCATGTACAATTCGATGAAATTCTCGAAAGTCTACAAATTGACGAAGCCAATTTATTCGACCCTGAACAATCAGTATATGAAGGTGGCCCAGTTAATACGCAATGCGGTTTCATCTTACACCAATCAGATAAACCCGCCGAACTTGAATTTGAAAGCTCCATACAAGTATCTGACTCTATTAATCTCACGACTTCTAAAGACATCATCAGGGCTATAGCTAACAATCAATTCAAACGTAACTGGCTGATGGCTTTAGGTTGTGCCACCTGGGATGCTGGACAACTCGAACAAGAAGTCGCTGACCACTCTTGGCTGATTACAACTGTTCAAGACGACCTGATTTTCAACCATAAAACTGACCGTTGGGACCAAGCATTGGCGCTGATGGGCGTTCAAGCACATCAACTCAGTGGCGATATTGGTCATGCCTGACTCAAAGCATCAATTCATCTTAGGCCTTGATTTTGGTCAAAAACGCATAGGCCTGGCTGTAGGTCAAACCCTTACTCGCATTGCCAACCCTTTAGTCACCATTAAAAATGACGGCGCTTTTTGGCAACAATTGAATCAACAAATTGAGGAGTGGAACATCAATCAAATTGTGATTGGACTACCACTGACCATGTCAGGTGAAGAACAAGAGATCACCAGACAAGTGAAAAACTTCAGTACAAAAATAAAACACAAAACACTTTTACCGGTGCATTTTATCGACGAAAGGTTGACGTCATTTACTGCTGAAAGACAATTCAAAGATTCACGTCAGGCCAATCTAAGCAAAGCCAAAGACAAAAAGAAGATTGATGCCATAGCTGCACAGATCATTCTGCAATCTTGGTTTGATCAACTCGCATAACCATGAGTCACTAACATGACAACCCCAAAAAACATAAACAGCCCACACTTGATAGATATCAAGTCTATGTCCAAAAGCAATATTGAATATTTGTTTGAAACAACTGACACTTTAAAAAACACCCCAATAAAAGAAAGCCTCAAGTGGCACCAAGGCAGATCTGCCATGGCTTTGTTCTTTGAAAATTCAACCCGCACACTCACCTCTTTTCAACTGGCATGCCAACGCTTGGGCGTTGACTGTACAGCACTGAACATCGCTCACTCATCTACACAGAAAGGTGAGAGCTATAAGGATACCATTGAAACCCTGAATGCCATGCAAACAGATCTATTCATTGTCAGACACCCAAAAAATCATATTCAACAGCAGATGGTCGACTGGAATTTGGTTAATTGCTATGACAAGACAACAAGCATCATTAATGCCGGAGATGGTAACAATCAGCACCCTACACAAGGTTTATTAGACCTGTATACAATCAAACAGCATATAAAAGATTTTAGCCAAATTAAAGTCGCCATCATTGGCGATGTCAAACACTCAAGAGTGGCCAACTCTTTACTTGATGGCTTACGTATTATGGGTACTTCAAACATTGAGCTGTATGGCCCTGATAGTTTCATCCCTGAGCCCGCTCAATCATTGAAAGCTAAATCAATGCAAGCGGCCCTCACAGACTGCGATGTAGTGATCATGTTGCGCATTCAAAAGGAAAGATTGGATGCTGATATTAAAATTGACTTTACGGATTGGCATCAACACTATGGCTTAAACAATGACAATCTCAAGTTCGCCAAGCGAGAGGCCATTGTAATGCACCCAGGCCCGATGAATCGCGGTGTTGAAATTTCCAGTGAAGTAGCAGATGGTGCTCAATCAACGATATTGGAACAGGTTAAGAATGGTGTATTGATTCGCCAAGCCCTGATTCACCGATTACTTTCATAACTTACATTTAAATAGCTGAAATACATAATTCACCGATAAACCAACAGTGTTTCACCATTGTGATTGGTTACCAGTACCATCTTCCCTGATATTAATGAAGCCACATATTCTACAGGCAAATGCATTACACTAAGCAAAGAAAACGGTTTCAAATCAAATGTTGTAACAGCTTGGTTGGAATGCCAACACGAAACCTAAACCACTTCTTTTATCATGGCCATTGCTTGAGTTACTTGAGGCACCCCAAACCATTCATCCATAACAATTTGAGACAAATCCACCGTTTTGCAATGGATTGAATCTACCTCACAATATTTCATGGGATCTCCCCCTCCAATAACTTACCTTATCTTTATCGGCGTAATAGCACCATCACTCTTTCAAATTTTTCGTTGGCG
>CALLLZ010000251.1 GCA_938008005.1 uncultured Marinicella sp.
TAACGGCTACTCTGTTATCAAACACAAAACATTCGCCTTCCCAAAGGGTCTCATCTTTGGGCACTTGTTCTAGATATTTTAGAATGCCACCTTTGAGATGGTAGACTTCATCAAATCCTTGTTCTTTCAAGTAAGCTGTAGATTTTTCACAACGAATACCTCCGGTACAAAACATCGCCACTTTTTTGTGTTTATCAGGGTCTAAATTTTGTTTAACATACTCAGGAAATTCTCTGAAGGTTTCGGTGTTGGGATTGATGGCATTCTTAAAGCTGCCGATGTTGTATTCGTAATCATTGCGGGTATCCACCAATACCACATCTGGATCTGATATCAAATCATTCCAATCTTCGGCCTGAACATAGGTGCCAACCACTTCTTTGGGGTCGATGCCTTCAACACCCATGGTTACAATCTCTTTTTTGAGTTTAACTTTTGACCGGTAAAAAGGCATGGTGTTGGTATAGGATTCTTTACAATCTACATTTGCTAGACGCTCATCTTGACGAATCCAGCGAAGTACTTGATCAATAGATTTTCGAGAACCAGCAATGGTGCCATTGATGCCTTCGTAGGCAAGTAGAAGGGTGCCTTTTACATCATTGTCTAGCATAACCTCAAGTAAGGGTTGACGTAAATCTTTGAAGTTTTCTAAACGCACAAAATGATAGAGCGCAGATACTACAATAGGTTCTGACATGGTTTTTCTCCTGCTGACCTGAACGTAAATCAGGCGCAAAATAATAAAAGGGCCATTTTAATGATGGTGAATTATTTTGCAAATTAATTCCGCTTATTGAGCACTTCGACGGGCTCAGCACAAGCTAAAGTCGAAAAGAAATAGAGATGAATTAGATTGTTGGGGCTTCGGCTCCGCTCAGCCAGCGGGGGGGGGATAGTTTGAAACTTCATTTGGCTCAGCTAGTTTAGGGAATAGGTCTTCAGCCAACAGAAAAAATCAATTCAGTTAACAGGGTTTAGATCTGAAATTAAATGACCATTTGGAAATTGATATCTATAACCATCATTAAACAGTTTAAATTTCGGCATGATGGATAAAAAGAGATTAGAGGCCAAGAATGAATCAAGCCATTTTTGAATATTTGGAAATGGTTGTAGATCAAACCAAGTTTTATTAACAAAGGCGTATTGTCTGATGAAGGGAAACAATGCGACATCGGCCAATGAAATTTGATTGCTGATTAAAAAATGATTCTTCTTTAGACGATTATCTATGGACTCTATAAATGGTAGGGTTAAGTCGCGGTGTTGACTTTCTGTTAAGTCAGGATGTCTGTCAGCATATTTGTAATTATCTAGCAGCGGTTTGAACTGTTTATCATTATGGGCAATCAGTTCAAGACAGTTACTTTGATGATTTAACCAGTTATCTGGATCGTTTTGTTGCAAAGCCCATAACATCACATTCAGGCTTTCATCAATCACTTGGCCATTATCAGTAATTAACACTGGCACCGTGCCTTTGGGTGAATGTTTGAGCATATCAGCAGGTTTGTCTTTTAACATCAGCTCTCGAAGTTCACATTCAATTCCTGCATAGAATAAGGCCATACGAGCTCGGATTGCATAAGGGCAACGCCTAAAAGTGTAAAGGATGTGGTCAGTCATAAATGGTCAATCATGTATGCCTGCCATGTATCAATTTAACTCGGCCAACAACACCTGAGTCTAATTTAACTTTAATGCCATGTGGGTGATTAGGTGAATTGGTGAGTATACGTGATATGTTTCCACGAGTCAGTTCACCACTGCGTTGGTGATTTTTCTGTACCACCGAGACTTCAAGTCCGATACTTAATGCACTGCGTTTATTTCCAGTCATGCGATTTTAATTTGATGTAAAAGCCTATTATAATCGACTCTTTTCTAAGGATATACTGATTATGTATTTTGCCATCATTGCGACTGACGTTGCAGATTCATTGCCACTGAGGATGACTGTTCGTGACCAACATTTAGCACGCTTACACGAATTGAATAAAGCGGGACGTTTGTTGATAGCTGGCCCACATCCGGCAACAGATGAAGCCAGTCCTGAAGAACCAGCATTCACAGGTTCTTTGGTAGTGGCTGAGTTTGATTCATTACAAGCTGCTCAAACTTGGGCTGATGCTGACCCTTATATCAGCGCAGGGGTGTATGCTGATGTTATGGTTAAACCTTATTTAAAAGTTTTGCCATAAAAAAGGTCGCTGGTTGGCGACCTTTATATTAATTGATAGCTAAGGATAGCTTATTCAGTAGTTGAGTCAATCAAAGACTCACAAAAAGGGACTGTTGAACCTGAAACACGTGTCAATGGTATTTCTCCAGTTAGGCCACTGCCATCAATACTGTATACCGCATTGGCTCGCCTGCAGTCATCAAAGTCAATGCTGAGGGTGCCTGCTGCTTCGACAGTTACTTCATTGTCTTGGTCAAATATTCCGCCGGTTGTCAATACCAAGGTTAATTCTGCGCTGGTGCCATCATAAGGGCCTTGTGCCGTGTACCAACGGTGGTTTGAATCACCTACGACGGCAGTTTCATCGGCATCGGGAAAGGTGGTGTCGTATGTAAACCATGCCACAAACATGCTACCCAGTTCAGGAAATATTTCCACCATCATGCCTTGGCCATCGGTGTTTTGATTGTGCCAAGCACCATTTAAACCAGGGTTCAATGTGGTAAGAGCTTGTTCTAAGGCAATTTCAGCACTGCTGCCATCACCAAAGATAGCAAATACGCCCAATGGTTGATTAACGCCTTCGCCAATAGCGAATAAAGTGACTATATCACCAGCACTTAAGTCGATTGGAGCCAAATCAATTAAACGAGTTGAGCCGTCAGGTGTTGCCACATTCAAGTCATAATTTCCAGCAGGAAGTTCAAAGTAATCAGAAGCAACACCAAACTCAACATCGGTTAAGCCATTGACCAAATCGCCAGCATCTGTTCTGATTGAAACTGCGGTATCCATCAAAACATTGGCAAAAGGTGCAGCGTGAACAACCCTTATTTTGGCATTGCCATCAGCAGGTGGGCTGTTATCATCTCTTAAGGGTAATAAGATGAGTGGTTGATTGGTCCCATCACCGATTGCAGCAACTGTATAGTCTGTTTCAGCTGCCAAAGCCACAGTGGCCATAATTGCTGCTTCATCGGCGCCTGGTGGGGTAAATACTTCAAGTAAAGTGTCACCTGGGGTTGAGCCATCACTGGCGAGGGTTAAATAACCAGATACTTGTTGGTAAGTTACATCGGTTAATACTTCGACCTCATTAACATCGACTGATACAGCGGTAACATCGATAATATCTGCAAAAGGAGCCAAATGAGCCACGTTAACGCGTGTTGGTTCTGGAGCTTCTACTTCTAAAATTAGATTTGTGCTTGTGCCGTCACCAAATACAGCATAGGCTCCAACTGGTTGGTTGATGCCATTACCAACAGCAAAGACCGTAACGATTGTGCCATCTGGTAAAGTGAGCGGAGCGATATCAATTAAGTCTGCGGAACCGTCTGCAGTTGAAATTTTTAAGTCATAAGTATCAGCGGGGAGTTCAAAGAATCCAGATTCTTG
>CALLLZ010000252.1 GCA_938008005.1 uncultured Marinicella sp.
ATACATCACCTCCGCTTAAGACAGGCCTCTCATGCTAAGTTTTAAAAAAGATCTGATCTGCGTTCGTTTCTAAATTTTTTTATCTATAATAAGATAAACAAACATGATCAACTAAACAATTTATTGGCCTGAAAAAGTAACGACTATGTACCTAATATATTCATTCCGAAAGCACTGATTTGATGTTATTCGACCTCAACTCATTGTTCTTAATTGTAGGCTTAATCAATGGCTTACTAATCTCCAGTCTTCTGGTTTTAAAACCAAACAATAACCGTCCTAATCTTATACTTGCTGCGTTGATTTTTTTGTTGGTAGCGCGAGTGACGATCTTTATTTTAGGCCGCAATGACATTTACGATCCACATAACTGGCTGTTTGTCCCACCATTTGAATTTTCACTGGCTTATGGACCATTGATTTACGCTTATGTTAATAAATTAACCAAACAAAGCTTGCCTTACTTTTGGCCTCATTTAATTCTTTTTTTTGTTCAGTTTTTTTATTACTTAATGTTGTTAGTTTTACCTCAAACTGACACCATTAACTGGATTCAAACCACACATTTTAATGGGCTCGTTCAATTAGAAACTGTCTTAGTAATCATTTCAATGGGGTGGTACTTATTACTCAGCTGGCGAACGTATGTTCACTATCAAAAAGCATTAAAAAATGAACGCAGTGACGGTGAAAATTTTCGCCTCCCTTGGTTGTTTGGTTTTTTGCTTGCATCTTCATTATCGTTATTTTTAGTGGCCTTATTTTCATTCACTGGCATATGGGTTGAACTCAATTACTCTCAACATTTTTGGTTATTTGCCAGCCTGTCTTTGTTGTTATTTTATTTATCATTTGAAAGTTGGAGAAACAGTGATCTGGAATTACCGAAAATATCGAACAATTCAACAATTACTAACAATCTAGAATCAATACAAACAGCACAAATAAACCGCAAGGCTGAACAGTGGCTGTTAATGATAGTTGAAAACCAATGGTGGAAAATCCCGGATATCACATTGGATGATTTGGCCCATAAACTTAATAGTAATTCATCAACGGTATCCAAAACGTTAAACACTGGATTAGGAAAAAATTTCAGTACCCTTATTAACGAACTCAGAGTCCAAGCTGTGTGCCATGATATTGACCAAGGATTGACAACTGGTCATTTACTTAAAATAGCTTTTTTATATGGTTTTAACTCCAAAAACAGTTTCAACAGAAATTTTAAAAAAATAACTGGCTTAACCCCCAGCCAGTACCAAAAATCTACAGTACCAAATTATAAATAACTCAATTAAAAGAGTTATTGGGGCGTTTAATTTAAAGCTACATGCAAAATTTGGGTTTTAACCAACCAGGAATTTCAATGCAAAAAACATTCTCAAACCTAATCTATACAACACTTTTATTTATAGTATATAGCCAAGTAAGTGCCAACCAATTTCACACCGTAAAATTTAAAGATCCCATTTTAGCCACTGCCATAAAAACTCACCTTAATATCAGCAGCAATGAAATCAAACAAAGTGATTTGCTAAAGCTTGAAGATTTAGACATTAACAACCATGGAGTCAGTTATCTAGATGGTTTAGAACATGCGAGAAACTTAAAACGAATAACAGCAAAAAACAACAACATCTCTGACCTAACACCTCTAAAGGATTTAGTTAATTTGCACAACATAACAGCAGCTGGTAATATCATTGAAGATATATCCATGCTTGTGCGATTGAAAAATATGACTGCATTCAGCGTCGAAAGCAATCAAGTAAAATCTTTGGAAGTGGTTAAACATTGGCCAAAAATCAAGGGCTTGGATCTATCCTTCAATCGAATTACAGATTTATCACCATTGGCAAAACAAAAATCATTGGTAGCCATTTGGGTCTCAAACAACCAAGTGTGTGATTTAGCCCCGTTACAAAAATTAAACCAATTAATCATACTCGCAATCAGTTCAAACTGTTTTGAAGATATTAGCCCCATCAGTCATTTAACTGACTTAGAGGAACTTTCTATGAGCAAAAACCGTTTAGCACAGATTAATCAAATTACTCAACTCACAAAACTGAAAAGATTAGATATACAGTATAACAACATCAAAAAAATAGCCGGCCTTGAAAATATTAAAACCTTGAATTGGTTAGATCTGAGGCACAATGAAATCCAAGACATCACTCATTTAAATCAGTTAAACCAATTAACCAAGTTATTTCTCAGTGATAATCAGATTGAAAAGATTCCTGACTTAAGTCATATGAAAAATCTTCAATGGCTGCTTTTAGATAATAATCCAATTGAAAACGTCGAACCATTGAACCAACTCGATGGCCTATTAAGTTTATCTTTAAGCAACCAAAAACCTGACGGCAAACATTGGCCCTTCCTTCAAGTTGAGCAATTGCAGAAAAAAATCAAACACTTACAGTTTTTACCCAATTACCCTGAATCAATTTTTAAAAATGTACCAGAAACTGAGACCGATTATTGATTAATACAGAAGATTGATCGAATGTACAGATCAACCATCTGTATTAACAATTCAGATTTAACCATTCTGTGCCCAATAGCTTAATTAACTATTGGGCATTAGCCAAAAAACAAATTTTGTATTTTCTACAGGTAATGTATGGAAGCTCCAACCTAATGATAAAATTTACATTATTATCTCTCAAAACGAGAACGTGCGATAATCATGCAAATAATGAAAAACACCCATCACAATGAAGCTTTATCATGCACTGAGATCTTACAAAAAGACGTCGCTATGACTGATTTGTCATCAAAGTCACAATCTAAAGAATGGCCAGCTATTCTATGCATTATTTTCTTAACAATCTTGTATGCTCTGCATTTCACCCAATCAGTGGTGTTTTTAGACACAGCAAGAGATTTATTTTATGCCACTGAAATCAGCAACCTAAATGATTGGCCTTTGTTGGGTCCTGATATTGGTGGTTTTTTTCATACTGGACCGATTTGGTTTTATTTTTTGGCACTACCCGCATTAACAGGTTCTTTCGTTTTTGTGTCATTTTGGGTTGGCTTATTCACTGGTTTGAAGTTTATTCTTGCTTATCAATTGGGGTCGATAATAATTAACAAAAAGTTTGGTTTATTGTGGGCTTTTATGCTGTTATTACCTGGCTGGCATGTTATCAACCAAATAGGCATCAACCACATTAATTTGCAGGAAACCTTGGCGTTGTTCTTGTTGTTGATGTTATATCAATTTCATTTGACAGGGATGACCAAATATTGGTGCTTGGCTGCATTGGCTCTTGGGCTTGGATTTCATTCTCATCCCAGTTTTATGGTGCTACTGGTCTTTTATATGCCCGTCATTTGGAGCAAAAAACATCCATTAAATATATCGTTAATTTCCTTAGCAGCTGGTTTGTTTTTATTGCCACTGCTGCCATATGTTTTCGATCAATTGGCGCATGGGATGACAGACCTTGATCGCTGGCTATCCAGAAATCAAAACTTAGAAGAAATCCGAACGACCGGCAAAACCATATCAGCCCAATACTGGTGGCAACATTGGTTAGGCGCTGTTAACTCGTTATTGGTTACTGGCCCACAAAGAATCAATCATTTTGTTCACTTCTATACACCCAATCTGGGTATATACATGTGGTGTTTTTATATGATCGTGATGTTTTTAGTGGCCGTTGGTACACTGCTGCTATTCAAAAATAAGCAGCTTAGGAAATGGTATATATTGACAGTTACCGCTTTTTTACTGGCTGTGCTTTTGGTCACACTAATGCGATCATTTACTCCGTTTTACATGTTGCTGTCATTGACCCCTATTTTGGCTGGTTTATTGGCTGTTGCTGTTTATCACTTGTTCGAACATTTAAAGATAGCCAGGACTATACTTATGGCCTTGTTATTTTGTTTGGGTTTTATCCCTTATTTTACTGTTCATAAGGCATCTAAAAACCACCAAATCAGTCTGGGACCAGTCATGAATGTGACTCAAAAAACACCTGAAAACTGGTTACATAGCAACTACACATTGGATGTTTTAAAAGTGTCAGAAAGTCGAGCTTTATCAACGATTTTTTGTGATAAATCCATAGTTCTCAATGGCCCTTTTGCAACTGTTATTGATATGACAGCTGGTGCCACATTAAATTTTTTCTGTGATGATTTTAAAATTCAATTAGCCGGGTCGAAATCAAACGAGCAACAAGCTTTGTTTCTGATGCATAAATCATTTTGGGACCTGATAGAAAAACAACCAGATCATTGGCTATCTCCCTCTTGGGGTTTGGCCAACCACCAGAACCATATGGCCCATAGCGGCTTGAACTTGGTTCCTTTTGACCCTTATGTTCATCCACCCAGAACAAATACAACATTAGAGTCAAAACAGTTGTTCAAAAAAACAGTGGCGACCTTCAATGCACCTTTTTTAATATTAACCAATGTCTTACCAGCCAACATGACATTTTCAGTGACAGATATAACCGCTAATGGAGAGCCAGTAAAATTGGTGGTGGAGAATGCAGCCAATCGCTTGTATCATTGTCCGTCATGTAATGATCAAGCTGTCACATGGCAGTTTAGTTTAGAAACCAGCTATGCCCAAGGCATTGATATAAATACTTTACCACAATGAATACTGTCACAATCATGCAACTTTCTGAAGCAAAAAAAATTGGCCTGGCTGCATTGTTTTATATGTTATTGGTGTTAATTTTTTTCTATCCTGTTTTACAAGGATCAATCATCACCCAAACTGACTACTTAAACTTCATCAGCCCTTGGAGTTCTGTTAAACCCGCTGAACTGATGAATCCAAGCAATCCTTTTCTTCAAGATCAAAGTACAGAATTTTTGCCTTTTTTCATGGAAGCTAAAAATCAGTTCTCAGAAGGCTTATTTCCGTTGTGGAACCCATATATTTTTGTCGGCAACCCACTGTGGGCAAACACACAGTCCGCTTTATTATTTCCATTAAACTTCTTTCATTACATTTTACCAGCTGCTATTGGCTTCACTGTCAGCAGCTTATTTAAATTACTTATTGGGTGTTTGTTAGCTCATGTATATGTCAGAAAACTGGGGGTAAACCATGGACCCGCCTTATTAGCTGGCGTTGCTTTTGGGTTTTGTTCATTCACTGTCTTTTGGCTGAATCACCCACACACCAATGTCATTATTTTGATCCCTTTGTGCTTTTATATGGTTGAAAGGCTGCTAGAAAAAGCCAATACCCGAAATATACTTCAGTATTCATTGGTGGTTGCTTTGACATTGATTGCTGGACATGTAGAAATTGCATTTTTAACGGCAACTGCATGCGGTCTTTACTATTTGCTTCGGCTGTTACAAATGGGCCAACTAAATGCACTTGCGTTGGGTCAATTCTTTATGGTTTATATAGTTGGATTGCTATTAAGTGCAATTTTAATCTTTCCATTCCTCGAATTCTTATTTAATACCGCAATCTGGTCAGAACGTGGTAATGATATAGAGTCAAGTATTCCGGCTGCTGGGTTAATTAATTTATGGATGGGAGATTTCTTCCGCTTTGAAGGGTGGAATCCCAGAAATATAGGATACCATGCCTTCAGCGCTTATGTGGGTGTGGCTACATTGCCATTGGTTTTGTATGCAATAGTCAAATCTTTCAGGTCGACACTGCCATTATTGGCTGTTTGTGTCTGTTCTTTAGCGGTGAGCTTCAGTATCAACCCCATTCATTGG
>CALLLZ010000253.1 GCA_938008005.1 uncultured Marinicella sp.
TGAAGATTTTACTGCTACAAGCTAATTTGTTGGGTGAAAAAAGAAATCCTGAAAACAGGAGTTTAGCCATTAAAAAGCTTAAACTAGCGGCTCGATGGGCGAATCCAGATAGTTCCATTCTGGTTAAGATTAATACAAAAATTGCTGAAAACTATTACATGAACAGTAATTTCATAGCCTATCGAAAGTATTTTGCATTGGCAGAAAAGTCGCTCGTAACTAACATGAATAACGATTCGATTGAGTTTATAAGATACAAATATAAGTTGGATTATTTAACTTATATCGCTGGTTCAAATGAAATTATTGACTTGCAAAAGTTAATAGTCTCTTTATCGTTGCTAGAAAATCGTTTAGGTAGAAATCATTTGGAAGTGGCTGCAGGTTATTTAGATGTTGCAAGTATGTATATTTACGATTTTTTAGACCCTGCTGAAAGTGAGAAATATGTGGAGGTAGCAAAAGGAATTTATGAGTTATTACTAGGCCAAAGTCATGCCAAATTTGTTGAAATAAAAGATGTTTACGCGCGAATATACTGGCAGCAAGGGCGGTTTTTCAAAGCAATAGAAACCTTTGAAGAGGCTGTAGAATATGAAAGAAATCAATTGCTTTTTAGTCCGATTAAGGTGGCTAGAGGTTTAAATACCATTGGAGAAATTTATTTGAACCACTTGGGTGAATATGAATTATCAATTGGTTATTTTCAACAAGCTGCTGATATGTACCTTAATGAATATGGCGATGCTTTAAACTATAGGTATTTATGGGCAAGATCAAATGAGATTACTGCTAAATCTAAGCTGCCTCAATATCAATTCTCTATCGAAAGAGAGTTCATTGACCTAATCAAGGCTTTTGAAAAAATGCCGAAAAGACGTGTGTTAGAAGGCAAGGTTACTATGGAATTTTCAAATTATTATCAACAACAAGGCCAGCTGACAAAAGCCATTGAAACTCTTGGTAAGGCTATGTCACACTTCTTAAAAGTGTCAGGTAAGGAAAGCGATGAATATAAAAAAAGTGAAAACTTGATGGAACAGTATCTACAACAAATGAATGAGAAATAGTCAGTAAGCGTAAATCCATTGCTGGTATTATTAGGGATCTCTTCTTAGCTACTAATGTTTTTAAAGCAGAATATTCTTAAGTACAATTGTGACCAGGGGAATAGTGTGATCTTTTTCGTTGAGAGGCATTAATCAAGTATAATTTGAGGATGAAAATGGGTCAAAAAATCGAATGTCAGGCTTGTGGGGCTTCCAGCTTCATCAAGCACAAAAATAAGTCGTTACTTGAATGTGAGTATTGTGGTGCTATGACGGCATTCAATGAAAATAGCATTGATGCTGTGATCGTTAGTGGACATCAAAAACCGGTTAATTTGGTTTTTTTGTTGGTGATTATTCCTGTTTTGGTCATAGTTTTGATGGTGGTTTTTTGGTTTGTATTTCAGAATATTCGCAAGCACACGACGATGGAAGCGTATGAGACTGAGAAACCTCTAGAAGTCATAGAGACCACGACTTTGGTTCAAACCCCAACGCGCCCTGTCATAACAGGTAAAGAGCGAACCTCGCCCTCTTCCATTTCTATTGAGACATTTAATGAAAGTGAGTTGCTTACTATTCAAAGCCAGGTTTCTGGTGTAACTACAAACGGCGGAAAATACTGGATTTTAGGTGTTAAGAACAGCAGCAATCAACGATTATCAAGACCTGGTGTTATGTTGAGTTTATTTAACCAAGAGGGTCAGCGTATAGAAGAACAAGGTGGCTGGTCTTTGCGTGAGGTATTGAAGCCTGAAGAACAGACTGCTGTGTTACTTTTTTTAAGTGAATTGCCTGCTGATGCTGTAGAACAACAATTAAAACCTTTTGCCAGTAAACCCAGTCAGTTGGGGTTGAAACAAGTGGAGGTCACTGTAGCCAATTACAGCGTAACGACTAAAAACAAGACATTAGAGATAGTGGGTGATGTAATTAATGAACAGAATTTCAAAGTTAAATATGTGAGAGTAATGGCAGTGGCTTATGATGCCGATGGTAAGCCAATTGGTATCGGTAATGCATTCAGCACAGATAAAGATTTGGAATCTGGTCAAAACTCCGGATTTAAAGTTAAAGTAGGTACTTTTTTACAAGGCGAACCAGTCACTTGGGGTATTTCCGCTTTGGGCCGACATTAAGGTTTACCGACAATATTAATGGTATGACAGATATATCAATGATTTATATCTACCAAATGATTGTTTAAAATGTGCCCTTGCATATCATGTTGACGTATTTCTATTTGTTGGCTTGGCCAGTCAATACTGATGGTTGAAAATGACTCAGTAGTGATTAGATGACCAATCCGATGACGATTATATTCCTCAGTGCCAGAGAATGAATGGGTTAAACCACTGGATGTGATATCAATTAATTTTTGGCCTTTCCAGTTCAATGAAGAAATTTCAGATAGATGACGGTCACCACTCATAAAAATTGGGTTTTTGGCTTGAGAAGAAACCACCAAATCAAGTAGTTGTTTACGTTGCTTCGGGAAATTTGCCCACATTTCATACCGGTGATCTTCAGCAATGACTTGGAGACTACTGGCTATGATGTTGGTATCAGCTGTAGATTGATTCAATTCTTGAGTGAGCCATTGCCATTGAGCTTTTCCCCAAAGCTCTCCATTTTCTTCTGTAAAATAGTTCTTTTCAGAACCTTTGGGTGTTTTGGTTAATGGGTCCTGAAAAGTTCGGGTGTCTAAGTGAATGAGTTTAACTTGATTGGGTGGTAAGCCAAA
>CALLLZ010000254.1 GCA_938008005.1 uncultured Marinicella sp.
AAATAAGGTGGCACCCAATCACCACGGCCCTCATTATCATGTCCATATATATTGGCTGAAACCTGAAAAGTACTGGTTACATCAAAATCAAAATTAACATACCCAAAAGTGTTTTCACGTAAAGTTGACCATGCTTGGCGATACAATTGATCAATATAAGGAATACCAGCCCATTCACCGGTCAATCGATCCCATGTTGGATCTGTTTCGAACTGTTGTAAACCAACACGTTGATAATTATCCTCATGCGCATCATCATATGAAACATAAGCTGTTAACATTGCCACCCCTAAATCACTTTGTAGTTTTGCTGCAAAATGATCTTTGGTGTTTTGTGCGGAGCCTTCAATCCAATCTGTATTAGAACTACTAGAAAGACTGATCCAAGCCTTGGTGTTTTCTGTCAATTCACCTGTTTCATAACGCATATAATATTTTTTGGCATCAAAATCCCCTAAGGTTAAGCCGGTAACAAACTTTTCTTCTGCTCCTGGGTTAATCGTAGTGAAATTCAATGAGCCACCCAAAGCTTCATTTGATCGTGATGCAATATCAGCTGTTCCTTGTGAAACTTCAACATTCGCTAGATTATCTGTATCTATATATCGATTAACTTTCGCACCCCCACCATAATTGGAGTTACCATTAGCTATGCCATCAATTGTTGTGCCAATCTGTTGTGCATCTAGGCTTAACTGAAAACCACGGATAGAAACAGTAGTAGACCAGTCATCAGTACCAAAAGTATCACCTTCTGTTACCATGACACCAGGTAAATTATCAATCACTGCAAGCGGGCTAGTTATACCAGATTGTTGCATCTTCATTTCTTCTGTAACTTCATTATTCGCATAAGACACGCTCTTACCAGTTACCTTTACATCACCCAATTGTTCAACATCTTCAGGGCTTTCATCATCAGTTCTTGGGCTTTCTTCAGCAAAAGCTGGTGAGCAAGTACCAAAGAACATCGCCGTTATCAGTGCACTCTTTTTAAATTTTTTTTGCATAACTATTCCTACACACATCACTGTTAAAAGAAGCGTATTCTAGAAATTAAATGCAACAGTTCGATGATCGTTGTGTTTAATTTCCATAACAGTTTTACTCAACAATTATGACAAACCCGAACCACACTGAATCCTTTATTAACTTCTAATCTCACATCAAACTTTAATCATGATTTAGGCATGGCGGATAATTTAGGCCAACTGTAACAGGCCCTTGAAAGTATTATGGCCCTGGCTAGTTTAGACAGTGAATATCAATTGGTCTGGGTAAAAAAACTTTCGTTTCAACGAGTAGTTATTTGTGGGCATGATGGCTAAAGCCAGTGAGCATACTGATTTATCAAAATCAGAACAGCCGTCAGAAAATTCAGCCACTGTTTCAACCTTTTGTTGCTGAATGCCAAACAGGGTAAAACTGCCACAAAAGGTGGCTGAACCTGTCGCGCTTAATGCGCCTTCTTTTGCAAGCTTCTCTCCGGGTTAGTCAGACCTCCAATAAATGGCCACACTTCTAAAACGGGTGTTAACATCTATATATTCACAGAAAAATGACAGCTTTTGGGGTACTTTAGTGTCTATTTTTTAAGAATAAATTATATAGCCACAATTGGGTTATTTAATTTCACAGTTGACTGATACTTTTGACATATTTGACACCCGTATTTGTCATGCTATAATTGCTTTCCCGTTGCTCAATGGAGGACGGAACTTCACAGGTATTTATTGGTCAAAATTCATACCTTAACTTCTCATTCACATGGGCTATTAAGCCATGTAATATTGGAGACAACATAATGACAACAACTATAAAAAATTTACCCGTACCTGCGGTCACAGGCTCTCTGGAGTCATACATCAGCAGCGTCAACCAAATTCCTGTACTGACTGTCGAAGAAGAACGTTCTTTGGCGGATAAAGTACGTGATCATGAAGACATCGATGCTGCACATGCTTTAGTCATGTCACATTTACGATTTGTGGTTTACGTGGCTAAAGGCTATTCAGGTTATGGATTACCAGTGGGCGACTTAATTCAAGAAGGCAACATTGGCTTAATGAAAGCAATTAAACGCTTTGATTCGGCACACAAAGTACGTTTGGTTTCATTCGCGGTACATTGGATTCGTGCCGAAATACATGAGTATATTCTGAAAAACTGGCGGATTTTAAAAGTCGCTACCACCAAAGCTCACCGCAAACTGTTTTTCAATTTAAGAAAAAACAAAAAACGCCTCGGATGGTTTACCCACGACGAAGTCAAACGTGTCGCCAAAGATCTCGATGTCAGCCCCGAAGTGGTGGTTGAGATGGAATCTCGTTTACACGGGCAGGACGTGTCTTTTGACTTACCCGTAGATGATGACGAAGACAACAATTATTCGCCACAAGCTTGGTTGATGAACAGCAGCCGAACACCGGAAGCTGAGCTCATCAAAGAAACCGAAGCTGAGAAACACCATCATGCTTTGTTTAAAGGTTTGGATAAATTAGATGACCGTTCATTGGACATCATCCAAAGCCGTTGGTTGGTAGACAAAAAAGCCACTTTACAAGAATTGGCAGCGAAATACGAAGTTTCAGCCGAACGCATCAGACAACTTGAAGCCGTGGCTTTGAAAAAACTGAAAACACAGATGGTGGCATAAACGCCCACTGTTTCAACTGATTTAAAAAGGCCGCTGATCGCGGCCTTTTTATTCAAAGAGATCTTCATTATAAGTTGTTTTATGGTAGCTTTGAACACCATCTACATCATTAAGATATTCAACTAGCTCCTTAAGAATTATCACGTGAAATTTAGTGGTTCCTGAGTCCAGTTGATGAGTAAGA
>CALLLZ010000255.1 GCA_938008005.1 uncultured Marinicella sp.
ATTAATTTCAAGCTACGCCTCGCCTAAAGCGCCTGCTTTTGGTGATATGAAAATTTCTTGAAGCCCTGAAGTTACGGTATTATGTCGCAGGGTTAATACTATACGTTTAAAGAGATTTGGCGCGATCAGTATCAACAATAATAGAACAGTGTATTGGAAGGGTGCTTGTTTTATGATTTTTTAGGTTAAGTTGTAAATTGTGATGAGTTTATTAGGTTGTCATAAAGCGAATTACTGATCTATTCCAAGTCGACTCATTAAATTGGCTCTAAAAGTTGAACTGACCTTGACGCTTTTTCCATTTGATAACAACACCGAATACTGGTTGTCTTCTAGGGACTTGAGTTCTTTGACTTCTGACAATTTAACAATCGCTGACCTGTGAACCCGACAAAACTGTTGTGGATTGAGTTTGGCTTCTAAAAACTTCAATTGAACCCGGTGGAGGTGAATGCCATCTTCATGGTGTACTTCGACGTAGTTGCCACTGGAGGCGAAAAAGTAAATATCTTTGATTAAAATAATACGTATTGACCCTGAAGATCTGATGATGATTTTATCAATTTTTTCATCAGAGCCTAAGTGTTTGGCTTGCCAATTTTTGAGAAAGCTAGGTGATTGGTCACAGGTTAAATATTCTTCGGCTCGCGTGATGGCTTGAGCAAACCTTTTGTCATTGAAAGGTTTAAGTAAATAATCGATGGCATAAAGTTCAAAAGCCTGTACAGCAAATTGGTTAAACGCTGTGATGAAAATAATCAGTGCTTCGGTTTTAGTTTGTAGCAGTTTTTTAGCAATATTTATGCCATTTTCTCCAGGCATTTGAATATCGAGAAAAATCACATCTGGATTGGTATATTCAAGTGCTGTGTGTAACTGCTCGCCATCAGATAACTCTGTCATGACATGCCATTTGGGGTGTAATTTTAAAGCTTCTCTGACATTGATTCTGGCTAATACCTCATCATCTACAATGATGGCATTGATTTTATTTATGGGGTTTTTCATAAGTTATTGTATCTGAATTTTAATCATAGGTTTTTTCGTTCAATGGTATTTGAATTTTTGATGAATAGGTGTTTTCTTGGGAGGTTTGTTCTGTAATAAAGTCTCCAGAATAGAGTAGATCAAGCCTGTTTTCTAAATTTTTTAATGCCAAACCATTACCATTTTTATTGACATCACCACCATTTGGTAAGGTATTTTCAATGGTGAAGTCTATATATTCATTGCTCTTGGTGATTTTTGCATGAATATGAATGATATTTTTTTTATTAACTACAGCGTGAGTGAAGGTGTTTTCAATCAATGTTTGAAGTAGAAAAGGCGGACACAATACCTGACTCAGTGATTGATCATAATCTAATTTGAAGTTGAAAAATTCATTAAAGCGAAGTTTTTGTAGATCTACATAATGAGTTGTAAACTCGATTTCTTCGATCAGGCTAACAAATGAGTTACTGCTTACATTGAGGGAGAAGCGAAGTAAGTCGCCAAGACTGGCTATTGAGTCCAATGATCTACTTTTGTCATCAATACGGATAAGCCCGCTGATAGAGTTCAGTGAGTTAAACAGAAAATGTGGGCTTAACTGAGCTTGTAATACCTGCATTTTCATGTCAGATATCCTTAATTCTGCTTTGGCTGCTTTCTTTTCTAACTCAATGGCTTTTAATTTGATATGGGAGGCGTTTTTGTTATGAATCAGCCCTAAGCACATGCAAAACAAAAAGATGTATTGTGTGAAGTTGATATAGTAAACAAGGAAATGTTTTTTCACAAATATATCAACTATGCTAGGGATGAGGTTACCGTTGTAGAAGTGGGATAGTGAGTTGATTGTGACAGTGAATATGAGTTGGAATAAGATGAAAACACCCAGAAATATAAAAATCAAAGCAAAGTATCGTTTCTTGATTACAGGTTTTTCGATCAGTTTGTAGAGCAGTAAAGTTAATGAATTCCATAGTACAAAACTGGTTGCTGTTGTTTTAATTGTTGGGGGAGTTAGCACCGCAAAAGTCCCTGCTTGTAATGCAAGAGTTAAGAGGTATAGACTCTCAAGAATAAACCACACCAATGTAATAAGGATTGCTGTTTTAGTGTTCATTTATCTGATTGTACAACCAAAGGCTGTTCAGATTATTAAATCTGTTAATGTAAGTTGTTAATTATAAAAAGGGACGGATTTCATCCCTTTGTATGGTTTTTACTATCTTATAACAATGACTGGATTACGTTCGACTGAATTATTCACACAGAACCCCTGAAATATCAGCTAATTTGACAGCCTGTGAGTTTTTAATTCCATCAGTTCCATCAATTTTAAACAAAGCTGTCCTGCAATCATCAAAAGTAATTTCTAACGAACCCCACACAGAAGTGTTGTTAGCAGGAGAGGCTGGCACAGCAAAGGTGCCACCAGTTAATTCCACAAACGATAAGTTAACCGTTTCCCCAAAATTCAATTCACCTGTATATAAATCCGAAACCAGCCACAAACGTTCGCCTTGATCATTGTAACCATAAAAATAGACCAATAAACCACTGGTGGTATAGATGATGTTGTAACCTTCTCCATCTAGTGCTGGATCATACCATAAGCCACTTAAACCAGCTGGTTGAGTTATGGCTCTATCAGACAAAGCATCTAATTGAATTCGATTAATGACACCACTGTTGTAATTGGTGACATATATTTCACCCGGTTGATTGCCCCCAGTCACACCAGCTGGACCATTTAATTGAAAATCACCCGCATCCCCTGTTGCACCTTGACCGACCGCAATTTTAATGTCGCCATCCATACTGATTCGATAGATGCGGTTGTCAGCGGTACCTGGTGCGTAGATATAGCCGTCGATAAATACCAGTTGACCCAAGCGAAAGCCAGGAGCATTTATGGGTAAACTGGCGAATAAGCTGACATCACCGTTAGACGTGTAACGAAAAATTTCAGCAGTCCTTGAGTTACCAAAGTAGTAATTGCCATCATTATCAAAAACAGAACCTGAAACGATTTCAGCTAGATTATCATTGATCAGCAAGTCAGCGTTTCCGGTTTTACTCAGTTGATAGACACCACCCAAACGAGATCCAACATAAAGTGTGCCATCCGGAGCTTCTGTGATACTGGTGGGTGCATTAATTGAAGTTGTCAGAACTTCTTGTTGGCCATTAAGCGAGATTTTAATGATGTCACGTGTTCCACCATCGGTGGCGTAAATGTTGCCTTCTGAATCTTCCGTTACTCCAAAAAAATAGTTGCCACCATTAAGTAATTCTGACTGGTTACCTTGACTATCAAAACGTATAACTTGTCCCAAATCAGCTGTGGTGGCTAAAAAGTCGCCGTTTTGCATGCGATGGATGCCATCAAATCTTTGCCCTGAGACAACCACATCTATACTTGCGGCCATGCAATTGGCAGAGATAATTAACAATAAAATTATAAATATTCTCATATAAAACCTCTTTGGACTTGATTAACGAGTTAACCGAGTTTCTGATATTGATAAGCTGTGAACAATAGCAGAGTGATGGAATATCACATTACAGTGATGGAATGTTATTATTTTGGGAATACATTGGTTTTTTAACAGAGGTTTATTAGATTGAAATATTTGTTTGCAAGTTGCTTGGTATTTAGTTCAGTTAAGGGGGCTGTCATAATAATTAAATAGGTCCAATTGTAGGCGCTTTAATGGCACCAGATTTATGCTGTAATAAAAATGGAACTGACTCTAGTTTTAAACCGGTATTAACTTGAATTGCAAAATGTAAATGTGGGCCACTGCTATAACCTGTGTTGCCTGATTGAGCTATCTTTTGTTGTACTTCGACGCGTTGGCCTCTGGCCACCAATACCGATTCCAGTTGTAAATGTGCGTAAACAGCCATTGAACCGTCGTCATGTAGTATACGAATGTAATTACCTCGTTGTAATTTTTTTGCATCCACTCCGCCGTCATAAAAATCTTCAGCAATATCCATGATGATTCCGGCTCGGGCGGCCAAAATATCGCTGCCTTCAGGCATTGCTATATCTATTGCAAATTGGTTCTGATCACCAAAATGACTGAATTTGCCATTAAAAGCTTGGCTGATATAAAATTTCCTATTACCCATAAAAGGTAATTTATAAACATGATTAGGATCATGCACTGAATCAGGGTCTCCAAGTGTCGAGGCGATGCTGTATTTGAATGACCAAGCTTGATACTTGTCGATGGGTTTTAATGTACTTAAATAAAGTTCGCTGTTAGCAGGAACCACATAACTGGCCGGCCATTCAGGGTTGGCCGTGATATTATCCCTGTGGAGAAACTCAATAAATACTTCCACAGGCCCATGATAACGATTAATGGCATAAAAAACAGGTGATTCTTTGGTGCCACGATTGATGACCTTGACTTCATATTTACTGTCTTCGACGCGCACTTGCCAGCTTTCGAATTCATCTGCATCCTTGGGCGGCTTGTCTGAATAATGAGCGATGCCATTCTCATCAACATGTTTGTAATACTTCTTTGCAGTGGGTGAATCGCAATAAAGCAATGCAAGTGCGAGAATATAGGGCGTGTATTTTGTTAAGTTCATCACAGAAATTTAACAAAGATTGTAAAGTTAAGCAAGTTAGGATAAAAGTCCTTGTTTGTTTTAAAAAGTTGTCATAATATGTATTTATAGTGTGTTGTGCAACAATGAATTTTGACCTCATTGTTTGATTTAATAAGATTAACAAGTAAGAGAGCACCCATACTATGACAGGACAATCTATCGCTAAACAAACCATACACAGCATTCGTGATCAAAAATTTAATTTGAATCCTAATACGGAAGTGACTCAACGAATCAAACTTCTACAGCGTGAAATGGTTAAATTATCTTTTATGAATAACCGTAAAGACGATATTGATCTTATCGTCAGTGAAATAAGTCGTTTGCGTACTTTGATGAAAAATGCTGATTACTGACCAATTTTAATTTAACCTTAAATTAGATCGCTTTTGCAAATAACAAAATTGATCCTTTATTCCAGTAGAATAGATCAGATCTAAATGTTTTTTTTGTACATATAAGCATGTCACTATTTATTAAAACCTCAGTTGCTATTAAGCAAGTGGCGATTTATTTTTGCTAATATCAATCAAAAGCCAGTTGTCCCAGAATAGCTAAAAGTCATCATACAATGAAATTTAAACGAGCATAAAAGATGGTTTTATAAACTGAGTTTTTGTATACTCGTTGATATCTGAAATAAATATTTAGAGGATATTATGGTCAAATCTGGCTTACTTTTAATCTCGTTTCTTTTTTTAACATTAAATGCAAATGATACTCCAGCGTTTGGAGGTGATGTAACGTTGGTCTGTTTTTTTCATGGAACTGTTTACGAAATTTTAGATGTAGGAAATAATCAACAAGATCCTGCTGAATTATGTGGGGTTCCAAGCGAGCAATTTATAAATAACTCGTCAGCTCATAAAGCTTCTATGCCAATAGACGTTCATGACCCAGAATGTTTTTCTTGGACTTTTATAGCAGCTCAGTAATTTATTACTTGATTTTATTAATCAAAACACTGAAAGCTCATTGAATGAAGACTTAGGTTTGGATACGGGTGTGTATCAATCTATCGATAGTGGATTAATGAGCTTGATTTAATCGTATTTCGGTCTGTGTTTGATTTTTGGTATTTATTTCATATCAGTGAATATCCCACTATGCATTAAAAAGTATTTCTCAAGAATGATGCGTTTTATATTCATAATGTCGTTGTGCTGTATTTTTATAAATACTTCACAAGCTGAAGTTCCGGTTTTTGATCATTATGGCTCTAAAAAAGGGCTGGCAAACGAGCCGATAACTGTCATCACGGAGAGTCAAGATGGTTTTATTTGGGTCGGTACATTTTCAGGCCTTTTTCTTTTTGATGGCATAGATTTTCAAAGAATTGATGTTGCAGATTTTTCTGGTCAAATACATGTACAAAGTTTATTGGTCGACCATAATGATGGTTTATGGATAGGAACAAAAAAACATGGCTTGCTGTTTTACGCCAATAATTCCCTCTCCAAGATTGAGCTAAATGGTGAGTTAACTACTTCGGTCACTGAAATCATTCAAGATCCGAGCAAAAGGATATGGGTCGGCTCAAATAAAGGACTTTTTGTTGTTGAAAAAAACACCCTTACTCAGCCACCCCAAAGAACAATTGATGAATTGCGTGATAAGAAAATAAGCGCTGTTGAGTATTTGGAAGATAATAAACTCGTTATCGGGGTCACAGGTGGTTTTTACCTAGTGAACTTAAATGATGATTCAATTGAATATATTCCATTTGAAGAAGAACAGTTACTTCATATCCATGATTTATACAGTGATAATGATCATAAGTTGTGGATAGCAACTTCAAAAAAGCTTCTTAGGTTTGATACAGAAATAAAGCAATTCATTCAAGCACCCAGTTTAGACAAGGCATCAAGAGTTTTATCTATTATTGGTGATGGGGGTGATATTTGGGTCGCAACCATAGAAGGAGGGGTATTCAAGATAAATAGGCAAGACTTGATGACATCACAATATACCTATCAAAAAGAATTCGAACATTCTTTACCTGAAAAAAACATCATGTCCTTGTATCGTTCAAGAAGTGATTTCTTATGGATAGGTGGTTTCTCAAAAGGTTTAAGTGTTTTAAGTTTGAATGTACATGCATTTGGCTTTGAAACGAATACACCAGAGAGTATTAGCTGTGCAAAGAACCCCACGATAAAAAGTTTAGAGCGAGACTCGACAGGTGACTTTTGGTTAGGCAGTAACTACGGTTTAATTAAATACAGTGGAAATAGTTGTGAGATCGTAGAAATGGGAGGGGTGTTTGTTGATAATGAATATACAGTTTATTCTACCAGAGAAGATGGGGAGTTGGTTTGGATTTCTAGTTCATTGGGTTTGGTTAGTTACCATAAGAAATCCGGTAAAGTTTCAAGCTTCAATGAAAAGGTAGCCACTTTTTTTTCGCATGATTTAACTGAAAATAAATTGCTTGTAGGTACTTCAGTGGGCTTATTTGAATTTTTAATCGCTGAAAATAAATTTAATTTATTAACTGCCCCAGAACAAAAATATAGAGATGTCAGTTACAGGGATTTTACGGTAAACAAACAGGGAGAGGTTTTTCTTCCGACATCTGAAGGTCTTTTGTATTTAAACAAGGAAGGTTTATTAAACAAATTCGAAGATACCAATCATCTATTTGCTGACGAGGAGGTGTTTAGTGTTCAATTTAATCATTTGAATGAATTATTTGTCAGTGTGAAAAACCAAGGTTTATATCACCTTAGTCACAATAAAGAAATAGTAAAACATTATTATGGTGAAGGACCTTTTTCAAGTACCAATCGAATTTACGATATATTAGTTGATGAAGTATCAAACCTTCTTTGGTTAAGCAGTATGTATGGCATCATTAGATTAGATCTGACAAACCAAAACTATCATATATTTTCAGGAACATCCGATAGCTCGCACTTAAGCTTATCGGGTACAGCCTTCAAGGATCGTGAAGGAAAATTGTACTTTGGCGGTGGAAGTGGTTTTGTGGGTTTTGATTCAAGGGATATTAACATCAAAAATCGAGATACAAAGGTGGTGCTTAGAGACCTGTCTCTTATGAATGATGTTGTTAAGGTTGGTAGCACAACAGGAGATGGGTTTACTTTGAGCAAACCCATCTCAAAGTCGAATCATTTGGATTTTAGCTATAAACATAAAGTGATTAAGTTTGATTTTATTGCATTAAATTTCAACAAACCCAAAAGTGTTAAATACAAATATAAATTAGAACCGACATCATCTAGTTGGGTGGAGTTGCAAAAAGGTAATCGGCAGTTAATTTTTTCTGACTTGAAAGCAGGGGCTTATAACTTAAACTTGAAAGCAACAAACTTAGATGGTCAATGGAGTAATGCCATTACCCAACTTAGTTTCAACATTAATCCAGCACCTTGGTTCAGTTGGCAAGCATACGTGTTTTATTTATTTTGTTTGCTTTTGTCTGTTTTTCTTTATTTTCATAAAAAAGTGAAAGCCCATGAAAAAATTAACCAGTATTTAAATATCCAAATTGAGAACAAAACCAGAAGTATTAAAATACAAAAACAAATTGTAGAAGATTTGATGAACAGGAAAAATGAAATATTTTCTAATGTTTCACATGAATTCAGGACGCCAATCACTCTTATTTTAGGCCCCATTACTGAATTACAAAAATCAGAAAAAGATCCTGATAAAGTTAAAGTGTTTGAAATGGTGACAAGGAATTCAGAAAGGTTGCTGAGGTTGGTTAATCAAATGTTAAAGCTGGCTCATATTACTGAGAAGGTTGAACATAAAAAAGAAATTATCAATATTTCATCAAGGATAAATATGATAGCAGAGGTATATATCCATATAGCTGCTAAAAACAAAATTGAACTCATTATAGAAGATATAGCTGATGTAAATATTCTAGTCACTGAAGATGCGATTGAATCAACAATAGGGAACTTTTTATCCAATGCCATTAAATATACAGGTAGCTTAGGTCAAATAATAATCGGTACTCATTTAAGGCCAGGTTTTGTTGAAATGTATGTTAAAGACAATGGTTGTGGAGTCAGTGAAGATAAAAAGGCCCATATATTTAAAAGGTTTGGCCGTTTATCTCATCATCAGACAATTCCAGGTGTAGGCATTGGGCTGGCATTGGTTAAAGAGGTGGCTCAATTAAATGATGCAACAATCAGTCATGACAGCGAAGTTGGAAAAGGTTCGTATTTCAGTATTACTTTTCCGCTTTATTTTGATAGCGCTGTTATTGAAAAGCAAATATCTAAACGATTAGTGATAGAGCCACAGAAAGCCATAAAAAATAAGGGTGATAAGGAAACCGTTTTAATTATTGAAGAC
>CALLLZ010000256.1 GCA_938008005.1 uncultured Marinicella sp.
ATGCTGGAATCTCTGGATAAAAATAAAGTCATTACGTCGCAAAAAGCCCGCAATTATTTAACGGGTAATTTATGCCGTTGTACCGGTTATCAATCAATAATCAATGCCATGATTGGTATAAACCGCAATGATCACATTTCAGTTAAAGATACATATGATCATATAGATGTTTTTGAAGATTTGATTTCACATACCAGAATCCCTGTTTCTTTATCGCAACATAAGCACAGTTTTGTTGCGCCCATTGATATTAAAACAGCAGTCAACGAAATGACATCTGAACATATACAGGTTTTTGCTGCGTCTACAGACTTAGGTGTGCAACACAACAAAGGCCAATGGCAAAAACAACAGGTCATCAGTTTGAATTTAATTGAAAGTATGCATCAAATAGTCACGCATTCAGGTCATGTTGCGATAGGTGCTCGCGTAACCATGACTGCTTTAGAAGAGCAATTAAGTGGGCAATACCCAGAGTGGGTCGATTTTATGCATTTATTTGCTTCGCCACAAATTAAAAATAACGGGACTTTGGTTGGTAACATCGCTAATGGCTCTCCGATTGGTGATCATTTACCATTCTTATTGGCTATGGATGCCGAACTGTTGATTCAAAATAGCCAGCAACAAAGGTTGGTTAATATCAATGATTTTTACTTAGGTTACAGAGAAAAAGACTTGGTGCATAATGAGCTGATAACCCAGGTAAATATCCCATTGCAAAGGGAAAACTGTATCATCAAAATGTATAAAATTTCGCAACGCAGGGATTTGGATATCAGTTGTGTTTCGGCAGTGTTTAAAATGGTCTTTGATGCCAATGAAGAGTTGGTGGAAGTGGCCATTGCATTGGGTGGTGTGGCAGCCACAGCTTTGCGCTTACCAGGCATTGAAAAACAACTTTTGGGAGTACAGCGTGAACAAATTATCAGTTCAACTGAAAGTAAGAAAATGGCGGCTTTGATTGTGCAATCAATCAAACCATTGTCTGATGTTCGTGGCAGTGCTGTATTCAGACAAAAATTGGTTGGTAATCTGTATTTGAAATATATTACAGAACTGTCTGGTGAGATGAAATATGATGATGAGGTGGCATAATGAAGTATAAAGATTTGCCACATGATTCGGCCGTTAGTCATGTAACAGGTACTTCTGAATTCATTGATGACCGGCCCAAAATGGCTGGTGAATTAATCTGTGAGGTGTTTTATTCACCAGTGGCTTACGGTGATATCGTTGTTTTAGAAATCGAGAATGCATTGGAAATGGATGGTGTTTACGGTGTTTATACACACCATGATCTGATAAATAATCGATGGGGGTCGATTGTTCAAGATCAACCTTTGTTGGCTGAAGATAAAGTTCATTATGTCGGGGAACCCATTGCAGTAATCGCAGCTAAAGATAAACACATTGCGCTGGCTGCTAGAAATGTCATTAAACTTGAAATCAATGAAAATGATCCGGTTTTAGAGATCAAGCAAGCTCGTGCAATGAAGCATTATATGGGTGAGACTTATTTGATAGAAACAGGAGATGTTGAATCTACCAAAATATCCGATGGTCAAGCCACTCATAACACACTGAAAGGTCAATTCATAAGCGGAGGGCAAGAGCAGTTTTATTTAGAGTCGCAAGCATCAATTGTGTATCCAGAGGAGAATGATTGTTTACATGTTCATGTATCGGCTCAACACCCAACAGAAGTACAACATGTGGTCGCAAAAGCATTGGGCTTAAGCCAACATCAAGTGGTGGCTACAGTTAAACGCATGGGTGGTGGATTTGGAGGTAAGGAGTCACAATCAGCCCATTATGCAGCTTTAGCTGCTTTGGTAGCCCATAAAACCAAACGACCCGCGCGTCTGGTATTAAGTAAAGATGATGATATGATCGCCACGGGTAAACGCCATCCTTTTTATAATGATTATCAAGTGTCTTTCGATAATGAGGGGCGCTTATCAGCTTTGGAGGTGGATTTTTATGCAGATGGAGGCGCTTATATTGATTTAACTCCAGCCATCATACAAAGGGCCATGTTTCATGTGGATAATGCCTATTACTTACCTCATGCCAGAATAACCGGTACCATTTGTAAAACGCATACCCACCCGCACACGGCCTTTCGGGGATTTGGTGGTCCTCAAGGTGCAGCGGTGATAGAACATATTATGGAAGAAATAGCCCAGTATTTAGGTATTGACGCTTTAGATGTCAGAAAGGCGAACTGTTATCAGGCCAATAATATCACCACCCATTACGGCCAAGAAGTTGAAAATAATGTTTTGCCTGAACTGTTTGAACAATTAGAACAAGATACAGATTACCGTAAGAGAAGAAAGCAGATTTCTATATTCAACCAACAATCAAAAATATTGAAAAAAGGCCTGGCTTTGACAGCCGTAAAATTTGGTATTTCTTTCACCACTCGTTTTTTAAATCAAGGCAATGCACTGGTTAATGTGCATATGGATGGTACGGTTCAAGTATCAACGGGTGCCACTGAAATGGGACAAGGTGTTAACAGCAAAATTCGCAAAATAGTGAGCGAAACTTTAGGTGTTTTAGAAACTAACGTGCGTTTGATGCCTACATCTACAGAAAAAAACGCCAATACATCGGCCACAGCTGCATCCAGTGGTACTGATATCAATGGGGCCGCTGCCAAGATAGCTTGTGAAAAAATCATTCAACGTTTGGCCAATATCGCGATGCAATTATGGCAAGCCTCTGTTAACCAAGTTGAGCCTGATGCCAAAAATGAATTGTCGATTGATGAACGCATAGATACATCTCAGGTTATATTTAAGCGAGGAAAAGTCACCAATCAAGCTGATTCTAATCAAACACTTAGCTTCGAAGAGTTGGTGAAAATTGCATACCTTAATCGCATCAGCTTAAGTGATTACGGATACTATAAAACCCCTGAAATATTTTATGACCAAGCCAAGGGTAAAGGTCAGCCTTTTTTGTATTACACCAACGGGGTAGCGGCCACTGAGGTCAGTGTGGATAAGTTCACTGGTGAAGTAAAAATTTTACGCACTGATATCCTGATGGATTTAGGTCGTTTGATTAATGACGGTATTGACCATGGTCAGGTGGCCGGTGGTTTCGTGCAAGGGGCTGGCTGGGTTACCACTGAAAATCTGTATTACAATGACGCAGGCAAATTAATCTCGCATTCGCCCACCACATATAAAATCCCCAGTATCCATGACACACCCAGAGAATTTAATATCAACTTCATTGAAAACCACAGCAATATAAAGAACATCCGTGCCAGTAAAGCGGTTGGCGAGCCACCATTATTGCTTGGCTTGAGTGTATGGTGTGCCATCAAAGATGCCATGTACCAAACAGGGTTAAAAGACACTTCCGCGTTAGCTATACCAGCTACCAATGAAGCCATCATCATGCAACTCAGTAAACTTGAATCTTAAGTTAAGTAAAAAAATGTCATGAATCAAAATACCCAACACTATAAAAGCTTGCAACAACTGGTGACTGAAAAGGTGGATTTTGTTACGGTACTGATTACCAAGATGCAGGGCAGTGCACCGCAAGAACCTGGCGCAAAAATGTTGGTGATCTCAGATTGTGAGACCAGCCCATACCAAGGCACCATAGGTGGTGGTAAATTAGAGCTTTTTGCGATAGAGCATGCCAAGAAGTTGCTTGTCGAAAAGACTGCAAATACTACTGAATCAATGACGCTGAATTTACAATCAGATGTGGGAATGACATGTGGTGGCGTGGTGCAGCTATTTTTCGAAATTCATCAACACCAGCATTGGAATATAGCTGTATTTGGAGCAGGGCATGTGGCGCAAGCTTTGGTTCCTTTGTTATTAACACTGAACTGTCAGGTATACTGTATAGACAGTCGAAAAGATTGGCTGGATAAATTACCAGACCATTTGACCTTGAAGAAAATCTATAATGAGGACCTGACTGTTGTATTACCACAGTTGCCTAAGGACTGTTTTGTGGTGTCAGTGACCCGAGGACATGGTGAAGATGTAAAAATTATTAAGGAAGTTGTCAATGATCGGGTGCCACCTTATATCGGTGTTATCGGCAGTGACTCCAAAGCAGCAATCTTAAAAAAAGAATTGTTGGCTCTTGGATTAAAATCTCAAGTAGTGG
>CALLLZ010000257.1 GCA_938008005.1 uncultured Marinicella sp.
ACCATGATTTATGCCGTCGATCGGTAGGAATTGATTGAGTAAGTAATCATTGACATGACCCCAAGGATAAGCAAATTGGCTGGTTTTTTTGTTGGCCAGTTTTTCATCAATGTATGATTTGGCTTCAATGATTTGTTTGTGGGCCGTATCTTGATCTAACACCGAAGTAAAATTGGCTTCTGATTCAGGGTAAATATCCGGGTGCCGGTGATCCCATGAATGATTTTCAATATCAATCAAGTCCGTATCATTGGCACTTTTCCACCAATCTTCATTCAGTAACAGGTGCCCATTAAGCGACTTATCATCAATTATTTTTCTGCCAGCCGGTGATGCAATGACAAATGAGGTTAGATTCGCATGAGGCTGTTCATGGGAGCCAACATCAGCAATGAATTTTTTTAAAATATGGTAGAAGCTTTTTTGCGGGCCAAAAGCAAAATAATCACCGTCTTTATAATCAAGATCGAGTCCGTCATCACAACTCAAACCAATTAATTTATGACCTAATTGACTGAGGTCTCTTTCGCCATTAACCCATTGAGCTATCCATTTAAGTGGAATGATTTTATAACCTTGGTGATGCAAGGTGTACAAGTCACTTTCAAAAGCAATGTGGTCATTGAGTTGATATATATTGCCTGTAATGTTACTGGCATGGTACGCCAATATGGGGATTTTTAATTCAGTCATGATTGAGAGATTAAATTTTTGTATCAGTTATGATATTCGGTGAATACACAGGTACATATACAGCCACCGCCTAGGGTTCCATTGTATGTCACTTTTTTGCCAAGTCGTTATTTTTCTTCGCTCTACGAATGATATTGACACCCACAGTTTGGGTGTTTTTAATGGCCTCAGGTTTGTACAATGTGAGCTTAATTTTTTCACATGCAAACTGTTTAAGAACCAAAGCAGCCACTTGTTCTGCCAGTGTTTCAATCAGTTCATAGCGACTGTTTTGAACAAATTCAGTCACTCGGGCACACACCTCAAAATAGTCTAAAGCATCTTTGATATCATCACTTATGGCTGCAGGGCGGCAGTCAAAGCTTAAATCTAAATCGAAAAATAAGGTTTGTGTTTTTTGTTTTTCCCACTCATGAATGCCAATGATTGCGTTGATTTCGAGTTGACGGATGATAATTTGATCTGTCATATTAAACCAAAAGGATCAGAAAAAAATAGCACAATTCAGTGGGTTAGACAGCTTGTTATTTGGTTATTCTTGGTAACCCTGAGGTTAGTAACCAGCGTTTGGTTTCATCGTCATATTCCCATAACTGTTCATCAATAATGACCTTTTCTCGTTTTGTGTGGATGTTGTACAATTTCATTTGAACGTTTTGGTTGATTTGATTGTCTGTTTCGCCAGGTAATATTGGTGAGGCTACATATGAGCTTACACCAAATTGTTTTAAGCGTTCAATATCAGTTGACGATGGCTTGTTGGCAGTATCCATATCGGGGCTGAAAAAAGTCATGGCGGTATTATAATCTGCCCAACGCATCACTTTAGCGTATTGATATAAGGTGTGATCTAGTGATTGTTTTTTGCTCATACGACCACCACAAGCAGACAACAGGGCACAAACAGTAACGATAAGTATGAATTTTTTCATCGAATAATATCCTAGCTGAGAAATCAATAATCACATGAGTATGCCATATCAGTCATTAAAAAAAAATTAAAATATACTTGATTGGTTCAATGTTTGTTAATTTTGTTTAACCCCAAACCAAATCATTATTTTTTTAAAATGACATAACTGCCGTACATTTGACTACACACTTGATTGGCTTGATTCAAAACCTGACAACTGACTTCAACCTTGGTCGCTCGGTTTTTATTTTTTAGGGTGACTATCAAATCAGACCAATTGATATCACTTTCAATTTTACCGGTAATGATTAAATCATCGCTTTGTGCCTGTTTCCAATGCAGTTTAGATTGATGAATAACCACATCATTATCCACTTGATTGGCTTCCAATTGAAATTTAATCAACGTCCAACCAGTAATGGTCATCAATGCTGCACTGCTGCCACCAAAAACAGTTAGCTTATCGTTGATATTAGGAGCAATTGGTGCAGCTGCCCTGATATCGTGTGAACTGATGTCGGATAAAGTCAGTTGCATCTGTTTAATTAAAGGGATGCTGTCATAAAGAGCAGCTTGGAAAGCTTGCAGTTGTGGCATCAGATGGATGTATCAATCAAATTGGAATTAAATTCAGAGTTTAAGTGGATGTAATTTTAAGTTTATTTAACTGAGTCCCTCAAATTAGAAGGTAACAGAATATCGAAAATACCACCTAAGCCAGAAGTTTTTTTGGCCGTCTTGTTGGCGACTTCTTCTTTGTTGGTTTGTGTGGTTCCTTGATCTTCTTCTTTTTGTTGTTGAGCCTGTTGTTGAGTGTGTTGCTTTGATGACAGCTGAACATCATCTTGACTTTGGCTTTTTTGCAACCTAATCTTGGTTTCAGCAACAGTTAATTTCGCTGGCTTTGAAGCTTCTTCTTGAATAATGACAGGATTGAGTTTGGGTTTCAGCAAATTAACCTGACATGACACATCTCCTGCTTGAGCAAAGCCACTGCCAAGCAATAAACATGACACAAGAATTAACAACAAAAGAACGAATTTCATGACTTTATTTTGAATTGTCTACTAAACTTTTGAGATTTTTCTATAAAATAGACAATAAATCAACCAAAACTATGACTTTTTACGTAAATGGAATACATTAACCGTGCACATGAATAAAGCCAATAACACAATTCAGCTGCCTTGGTTGGCAGATTTTTCAGATCCCATGCGTATATTCACCGTGATTGTAGTGACTGAAATGATGGTTCTGGTTTACTCATTGAGTTTTTTAGTTTTCGATTATGGGTATTTAAATCAATTAGCTGTTTTGAGTTTGATGGCACAATTAATAGCCATCACTGTGGTACTTTTGTTAACCGCATTACGAAATTTTTTTAACAGTTTTCAAGTCCCACTGGGAGTAAGCTTGGTTTTATTACTAACTGTAGTTTTGGCACTAGCATACACTTGGTTATTGGCTTGGATTGATCAAGTGCTGATGTTCAACTTGATTAACAATAATCGCTTGACGGGTCTCAAAATTAGTTTGGCTACTGGCATGACATTATTGGCTTTGATACGTTATTTCTATGTACAAGATCAATGGTCTAATCAAATTGAAGCGCTGGCTAAAGCACAGATGAATGCATTACAAGCTCGTATCAAGCCTCATTTTCTTTATAATTCATTGAATTCAATTGCTTCGTTGATACCTTATAATCAGGAAGCAGCGGAAAAAGCTGTTTTAAATTTATCCGGTTTGTTTAGAAAAGCGTTTTCCAACCACAAAAAAAGCATGACCAGTTTGGCTCAAGAATTGGAGTGGATCAATGAATATTTGGCGATCGAAAAATTAAGACTGATGGATCGTTTGAATTATGAAATTGAAGTAGACGACGAACTATTAACTCAACAGGTCCCGCTGTTATCCATTCAACCATTGATAGAGAATGCAGTCGTACATGGTATTTCTCACATAACTGATGGTGGGAAAATCACTTTAACCGTACGTAAAACTCAACAAGGGTTCTGTGTCCAAGTAATTAATCCTTATAGAGCCGAAAAAGTAAAATCAGGTGACCAGACAGGTCTTGATAATATCAGACAAAGGCTGGCTTTGACTTATGGAGACAAGGTACACATGAAAATTGATGCTGATCAGGTGTTTATTGCAACCTGGAAGGTGATACTATGAATATTCTCATCGTGGATGATGAACCTTTAGCACGGATGCGACTCAAATCTATGCTTAATCACCTTAACTTTGAGCATGTGTTAGAAGCAAAACATGGTGCAGAAGGTGTATTGATGGCCAGTAAGCATCTACCAGACTTGGTTTTTATGGACATCGAAATGCCTGAACTAAATGGCATAGAAGCTGCTACTGAAATCAAACTACAACACCCAAGCATGCCGATTATTTTCTCTACCGCTCATGATGAGTTTGCACTAAAAGCCTTTGATTTATCAGCGGCAGATTATCTGTTAAAGCCTTTATCATTGGAACGCCTGAAACAAGCTATTGAGAAAGTTGGTTTAACATGTGTTGATGATAAAATACGGGTTAAACGTGGCAATGATGTGCTGATGGTTTCAGCCAGTGAAATCATTTGTTTGATGGCTGAAGATAAATATGTATGTGCACACCTTCGCGACCAGTCGCTGTTGTTGGATCAAAGTTTGGCTGAAATAGAAAAGGCACATTCTGTCTTTTTTAGAATTCATCGCAATGCTTTGATTAACACCGCTTATCTACGAGGCATTCACAACACCGCAGATAAACCTCCCAAGGCACTGTTAGATCACACAGAGATACAACCAACAATAAGCCGCAGACAATTATCTGCGGTAAAGAAAATGCTCAATGAAATATGAATAAGACCATCACTATAGCAACCCGCGAATCGGCTTTAGCCTTGTGGCAAAGTAGATATGTGGCTTCCATCATAGAAGCCAAAACACCCTATAAAACCAAGTTATTACCAATGACAACTGAAGGCGATCAGCGTTTGGAGGTCACATTGAACAAAATTGGCGGTAAAGGCTTATTTCTGAAAGAGTTAGAGCAATCGATGATAGCAGGTGATGCAGATATTGCTGTGCATTCGATGAAAGATGTGCCTGCGAACTTACCTGAAGACTTTCAGATTTGTGCAGTTTTCCCCAGAGCTGATGAGAGTGATGCTGTGGTGTCAAATCATTTCAACGACTTGTATGAACTACCAGCGGGTTCAGTGGTGGGCACTTCGAGTTTAAGAAGGCAGGCACAGGTATTATCCTTACGTCCAGATTTAAAAATTCAACCCTTACGGGGTAATGTCAATACACGTCTACAAAAGTTAGATGATGGACAGTATGCAGCCATTATTCTGGCTTCTGCTGGATTAATTCGCTTGGGTTTTGAGGATCGAATTAAAACTCGATTAACCACGCCTGATTGGTTACCGGCCGTGTCACAAGGTGCGGTGGGTATTGAATGTTTGAAAACCAACCAAGGGCTGGCTAACGTTTTGGCGGAGTTAACGGATGAAAGAACCTGGCAATGCATTCGTGCTGAGCGCGCGTTGAACTCAAAACTCAATGGTTCATGTTCAGTGGCCATAGGCGCTCATGCAACTTATCACTTAGATGATACCATTGCACTCAAAGCAGGTGTGTTCAGCCCCGACGGCCAACAAGCCATCACCTCAAGACAGCAAGGTTATGATCCGATTGAATTGGGTGAGTACGTTGCCAATGAACTGTTGGCGCAAGGGGCCAAAGAAATTTTGGCTTTAGGTGCTGCAGAAGCATAAAAAAACCATGACAACTGCCATCCTCACTCGCCCTGACACATCGATCGCTCTAACTGCTGAAACTTATTCAAAAGCTGGGCTTAATGTATTTCAAGCACCTTGTTTTACTATTAAAACCAATGATACTGTGCAGCCACAGTGGCTTCAAACACCGGCCGAAATCTGGGTCATACTCAGTGTACATGGGCTCAAACATGCGCTGATTATCGCTCCTGAGTTAGCCCCAACCAAGGAAACCTCGGTGATTGCCATAGGACCGGCAGTTGAAAAAGCCTGGAAAAAACATTTTGATCATGACATCACATCACACCCCTTGATGAACTCTGAAGGTGTGGTTGAACTATTGAAACAAGCCAAGCCAAGCTCGGTGAAAATTTTGACCACAGGTGATGGTCGAGATGTAATCAAATCCCACTGTATGCAACATTGCATCAGTTATGCACAGCTCAATACCTATCAACGCATACCCCTGAGCATAGATCACCAAGCCCTGCTTGAGCTGTATCAAAAGAAAAGCAACGATGAAGTTGTTTTAACGGCCACCAGTAGCGGTATACTGAAACAATTTATGTCACTGCTTTCAACTGAGCTTCATTCAACAGTTTTGTCTCAACCTTTGGTTGTCGGCGCTCAAAGAATTGCTGATCTGGCACAAGAACTCGGGTTTATTAACATACATTTAGCAGCCAGCCCAAGTGATGAAGCGATGTGTGAGGTAACAAAAACCTTGGGGTTAAAGCCATAAACCTCGAAGATTTAGCCTATAACTGGACGGAGAAATTTTTTGATTTTAGGTGTATTGATACCAGTTTAAATGATAAATTTAAAACGTCATGATGTGTTGAGTTTAGAGTTGTATCTAAGTTAAGAATAATCTAAAACCAAACTACAAAGGCACCATCAAAGTAACCAGCCCAAAGGTGACTGTTCGGTGTGTACATTAAGTTGTTCACAGCACAAAATCAGCTGGATTGGCTCGGCTCCACTCTGTTTGCGTGACCAAGTATTCACCATCTATCAATTTAAAAGTTACGATGAACTTAACCATATCAGCACGTAAAGTAGGCAGATCGGTAAGACTAAATGCTGTCCCCGCAACTGCAACCACAACTTCGACTTCAGCCTGCTCCTCTCCTTCATTTAACCAGTCAATGCGTTTAATGGCTTGGTGTACATGAACGCTTTTATTGCGCATCAAACGTATCCTCAAGAGTCGCTCAGCATCTTTCTTACTCCAACCTCGTTTTGCACTCTTAAAATCATCAGTTACATGATCAAAAAAATCGTCTAAACCTTTGGCTTCAATGGCTGTTTCCATGTCTTGCAATGTGTTAAGTAAGCGAGATTTTTTATCCAATTCAGGTTCGCCAGAACACGCGGCCAGGAAAACTGCTAAGAATAAACCTTTGAAAATTTTATTGAATAATTTCATGGGATTATTAATTAAAAACCAATTTTAAAAAACACCCAGTCATTGTATCATGTAGTTGAAGGAACTCTTTAAGGAGATCCTAATTTTTGTCAGGATAGTGACTCTTACTGGTCCAATAAATAGACCCGCTTAAGTGAGTGATTTTTTCACTCAATCCTGTTCACCCAAAGAGGAGTTATGGCAATGAAAAAAATTATTATTACAAGCATGCTGTTAATGACAATACAATCTTCAGCACAAACGGATCAAAAAGACCCAAATGACCTGATCAACCAAGGCAGTCCAAAACAAACTGAACTATTAGCTCAAGCCACACAACCTGCTGATGATGCAACCAGCATTAAAGTGATTGTACAAAAAAAACAAACCATTGAAGAATATCGTCAACGTGGTGAACTGGTTTTAGTTAAAGTCATTCCGAATGAGGGTGTTCCTTACTTCATCGATCCGTTGGAACGTCAAAAACTTAATGGTTCAGGTCGGGATTTAATTAATTCGGGTGTTAAGCCAGTGCGTTGGGTGTTGAAGGAGTTCTGATTCATGACAGTAAGACGAATGTTTGTGGTGACACTTTTTGTGTTACCAGCTTTGGTGATTTTATGGGCACAATTTTGGCCATCTGCTTGGTGGGCTTTTGTACTCATTGGCCCATTGGCAGTATTGGGTTTGTATGATATGTTTCAAACCAAAAGAGCCATTTTGCGCTTGTATCCTATACTTGGACACTTTAGATACATTTTGGAATCTTTTCGGGTTGAAATTCAACAATATTTTATTGAATCTGACTTGAATGGAACACCTGTGCCCAGAGAGTTCCGTTCACTGGTTTACCAAAGAGCCAAAGGACAGAAAGACACCAGGCCATTTGGCACCATCATGGATGTTAATCAAGATGGTTACGAATGGATCAACCATTCCGTAGCTCCAACACATTTAACCGAAAATGATCTAAAAGTTCATTTTGGAGGTGTTGATTGTAAACAACCTTATGTCGCCTCGCCGATGAATATATCTGCCATGAGTTATGGTTCTTTGAGCAAAAATGCCATTGAAGCATTGAATATGGGTGCTAAGGAAGGCGCTTTTGCCCATAACACTGGAGAAGGTGGCATCAGTCCATATCACATGAAGCATGGTGGTGATTTAATTTTTCAATTTGGTACAGGGTATTTCGGTTGCCGCAATAGCGATGGCAACTTTGATGCAGACTTGTTCAAACAGAAAGCATCGTCAGAACAAGTCAAGATGATAGAAATTAAGTTATCACAAGGAGCTAAGCCAGGCCACGGTGGCATTTTACCTGCCGTTAAATTAACCGAGGAAATATCAAAAATCAGACATGTACCTATGGGTAAAGATGTCTTATCACCACCCAATCATACTGCATTTGACAATCCAGTTGGTTTGCTTAGATTTGTACAACAACTGCGTGAACTTTCCGATGGGAAACCGGTTGGATTTAAAATGTGCTTAGGAAAACGCAGTGAGTTCCTGGCCATCTGTAAAGCGATGCTTGAAACAGGAATAAAACCAGATTTCATTGCTGTTGATGGCAGTGAAGGCGGTACGGGTGCAGCCCCTATTGAATTCACCAATTCGGTAGGTACCCCACTCAAAGATGCCTTGATTATTGTAAACAATGCTTTGATTGGAGCGGGTTTACGAGATGACATTAAAATCATTGCAGCTGGTAAAATCATTTCAGCCTTTCATTTGATCAAAGCACTCGCTTTAGGTGCCGACGGTGTGAACTCAGCCAGAGGAATGATGTTTGCTTTGGGTTGTATTCAGTCCAGAGCTTGTAATACGGATCATTGTCCGACTGGCATTGCAACTCAAGATCCGGCAAGGGTGGTGGCTTTAGATATCAAGGATAAATCAAAACGTGTGGCTCGTTATCATCATGAAATGATGAAAAACTTGGCTGAACTACTAAGTGCAGCAGGAGTTAAGTCATTGGCTGAGTTAAAGCCTCGGCATATTATGCATCGATTACAAGGAACTGTGGTTAAGTCCTATGAAGAAATGTTTCCAACCTTGGAGCCCGGTGTACTTTTAGATGATACCAACAGACCAGACTCTTGGGCTTATGATTGGCAAACTGCAAATGCCGACCATTGGTAAATATAAATTGGATGATTTCAGTCAATGAAATTAAACTTTGAATAAGCTATCATAAAACACAACTCTAATAGGGAACTCTATGTCTTTAACCAAAAAAATTATTATTTTCATGGTGGCAGGTGCCGCTTTGGGCATTACGTTGAATTTAACTGGCTGGAATCAAAATGAATTCATCAGTACTTACCTTGTTGATGGTTTATTTTATGTGATTGGACAGTTGTTTGTTCAGTCATTACAAATGATCATGATTCCTTTGGTTTTTGTTTCTTTATTCTGCGGGACCACTGCATTAAGAGATCCGGCCATGTTAGGAAAAATAGGCGGCCGAACCCTTGCTTTCTATCTACTGACTACCGCAATAGCCTTAGGTATCGCACTAACCTTTTCTTTGTTAATAGGCGTAGGTATGGGAGCAGATATATCAAGCAATCCTGGCTATGTTGCCAGAGAAGGGAAGTCGTTTATTGAAGTGATACTGAGCATCATTGACAACCCAGTTAAAGCCATGGCGGAAGGCAATTTGTTGGCAGTTATTATGTTTTCTATTTTGTTGGGTTTAAGTGCGACTTTTGCTGGTAAACCAGGCGAACAAGTCATTGATTTTTTCAAATCGTTTAATGCTGTGATCATGCAACTGGTTATGTTGATTATGCACTTAGCACCTTATGCAGTTTTTGCTATCCTGGCTAAAGTTTGTGCAGAATTAGGCATTGATGCAATCAAATCACTGACAGGTTATTTCTTTACTGTTCTGGGCCTATTGATTTTCCATGCATTGGTTATTTATCCGTTGTTACTTAAACTGTTGTCAGGTTTAAATCCGCTGACTTTTTTAAAGAAAATGAAAGGCGCTGTTACTTTTGCCTTTGGTACTTCCAGTTCCAATGCCACCATTCCAGTGACTTTAAGAACGGTGAATGAACGCATGGGTGTAGATAAATCAGTGGCTTCATTCACCATTCCATTTGGTGCCACCATCAACATGGATGGGACCGCCATCATGCAAGGTGTAGCCACCGTATTTATCGCCAATGCTTATGGTGTTGATTTAACCACTACGCAATTAATGATGGTGGTGTTGATGGCCACCATGGCATCCATTGGTTCAGCAGGTGTACCCAGTGCAGGTTTGGTGATGTTACAAGCTGTTCTGTATCAAGCAGGCTTGCCGATTGAGGGCATAGGAATTATCCTTGGTATTGATCGTTTGTTGGATATGACTCGTACTGCCGTGAACATCACAGGTGATGCGGCGGTTACCTGTATTGTGGCTAAATCACAAAATCAATTTGATCAAACCATTTTTGATGATCCCCAAGCTGGTACGCTGAAAGATTAGGTTAACTATTTACACCTAAAATGAATAGAAAGTGGGTGCTATTTTTCTTCCTGAGCAATGTTTGCAGCATTGCTCAAAGCTCCTTGCTTGAGTGTCAGCAATTGTTTGGTGAGGCTCAATGGCAATCAACTGTCGATGTGTGTGAAAATCAAATAAACTCAGAAGCTTATGAACCAGCCTCTTTGGAAGTGATAGAAACATATAGGCTTTTGTATCAAGCTTATTCAAAATTAGACAACGCTCAAAAGAAAGCCGATTATTTACAAGCCATCCGAACGCATCCTCTGTTTAAATCAGAAAGTCGCTTTGAGTATGAATGGGAAAGGTGGTCTGGAAAAAATAAATTCTTTGCAGGCAAAATTCAAGATGCCAGTACTCATTTTAACCGGGCACTGTCTTTGGCTATAGACTCCAACAATCTACTGTGGATGAGCTTAAGTTACAACGATGTGGGTGCTGTGGCAAATAAGAATGGTCACTTTAAAAAGGCCATGAATCAATATAACTTAAGTTTGGCCCTAAAAAAAGAATTGGGTGATCATTTAGAAACCGGTAAAACCTTGTTCAATATCGCCATCGTATACAAAGCAACAGAAAAATATGAAGTCGCCATTGACTTTTTCTTTCAAGCGATCAAATATTACGACCTAATGAAAATCGATAATACTGAGGCGTCTATTATATTGGCCAACCAAAAAATCAAGCATGTTAGGCAAGAGCTTACTGATGTGATGATGAAACTGGGTCACAGCGAGGAAGCAAAGGAACAAATTAGTCTCCTGTTTGAATCATATGACCAAAGACAATCAGATTTCGAAAAAACCAAAGCGTATATAACTGTTGGTAAGTTTTATTTTGAAAACAAAGAGTACAACTTAGCCAATACTTTTTTAAAAAATGCCTATGAACTGCAAAAAAATAAAGAATTTGACCTCAGTTCAAAAATCAATTTTGAATTGGCTCAAACCTATCATATTCTGAAAGAAGATACGTTAGCCACCAAAGTGATCAATGAGCTTTTAAATTCAACTCAAATTGATGATGAGTACTCCAGCCTCGCAGCCAGTTATTTATTGTTAAGTGATATTTATGCTTCAAGTGATTTATCAAAATCGTTCAGTTACTTTAAAAAATCCAGTTTATTCAAGGAAAAGTTTTTAGAACAAAAACATGATCAGGATTTAAAAACCATTCAGCATGAAACTGAGAAAGATCAAATTAAACAACAACTGTTGCAAGAAAAAGTACTGACATATGAGGAGCAGGAAAAAAATCAAAAATTATTACTTTCAGTGGTTTTAGTCACTTTTTTGATGCTTTTGTTTTTGGCTTATTTATATCATTTCAGGCGTGTTAAACAAAAAGAAGCTAAACAACTCTTAAAAACCATTGAGTTTCATCAAAATCAATTGGTACTGTTGAAAACAGATCAGGCCATTGAATCACATAAAGACCCTAAGTTAAAGTTCCGAGAACAATTAGTCAAAACCATGGTCGAAGCCATCAATACATGGGAACAAAGCACAGGTAAAACAAGAGTCGATCTTGCGGAAGAAAGTAAGTTTTGGACCATTACCATTGATAATGGTTGTTTAAGAACGCGCTCATTGGACAAGTATTTACAAATAGAAACCATACCACGAAACCCCAGATGGCGTGTGGTGGTTCAAACCTGCCATTATATTTTGGCAGATTTGAACGTGGCTGCCCCTCAAAGAGAGCTATTAACTCAAGAGCTTGATCAAACCATGTCTATGCTAAAAGAGCTGGCCTTGAAAGTTTAGTTTGGTTTATTGAGGCTTAATCATTCAGATACACCAACTACCACACAAGAAAATTGAACTGTATCATAGGTTGAAAACACAAAACTGTCATGATCTTCAACTAATTCTAACGGCGCTGTATACATCGGTACCACTTCAACATCCATTCCTCCGATTTCTGCTGAAAATTGTGATTGGCATAACTGATTTGCTGCAACTCGAATGGCAGCAACGGAATGCAATTCAACTCCACAACTACTTCCAATTCCAACTTGGTTATCTATGGGAGTTGATCGAGTGCTCATACAACTGCTTGCTGCGAGATTGCTTATAAATTTTTTAGCAGTTTCTTTAGAATAAGTATGCGAGATAATTGCCTGAACTTGATCTGGATGGGCATTTTCAAAAGCCACTTTGGTATAGTCATAATCGATTTCATGGGGACCAGAAAAGTGCTCGTATTGGTTAGTTGGCCCTCCTGTGGTTATTCTTATGTCTCTGTTGAATTCGTGTGCCTGTACAGAGCCAACAAACATAATTAACAACATAGTTTTTTTCATATATTTTCTCCAATTTTATTTACGGTTAAATTCATTCAATCATATATTTTTAATCATATACAACAATGTTTTTATCAGGCAAAAATTGGTAAAAGTTAACATTTGCCAAGCTTAGCCGCAGTCTTTGTTAGTCATTAACAGGTCATATCAATAGTATGTGAATCGCTTTATGCAAAGAGCACACCGTTAACAGGTGTGTGTTTTTAGAAATATATTTAAAGAGATTATCTATGAAAATTAATTACATTATTCCACTGCTCACTTTTGTTTTGTTGTGGCAGCCACTGAAGACACAAGCCCAAGACTATCGCTTAGAAGAACAATTTTATAATTCAGGTCAATATCGAATTTTACGTGTTCATCACAGCAATATTTGTGCTGTACCTAATCCGGACTGGGTATCTGGATCATTTTCCAGACAATATCGACTTACCTTTCAAAAAGCAGGGATCGCTTCAGGCTTTGGAAAAGTGGTTCAATACAGGCATCTGGGTAATAATACATTGGATGCGGGGAACTATATACCATTGGTGGTAGGTGAACGGTATCAGTTATCTGTTGATTATTATGGTCAAGCATTAACCACTGGTGGTTCATGTGTTGGTGCCAATCAAGTTAGAAGCATGGGCACAAAGGAGTTCAGATATGATGTTCATGATACGGTGTTAACATTTCCTGTTGATATAAATATGCACTCAAGAATGCTTCGTCATCGAGATACCAACAAATGCTTGTATCCAGAGTTAAATGGAGCAACAGCTTTTGACTCAATGGTGCGAGCCACAACATGTGATGATGGAGAAGACTTGGCTTTTGAAGTGATTGATGCTGAAACAGGTGTTCAAAATGAAGTGAGGATCAGATCTCAACTTACCAAACAGTGTTTGTCACCAAGAAGGTACACAACGATAAATGGTGCAGGGGTGAGACTCAGTTCATGTTTAGATGATAAAAAAACAATATTTATATTAGATCCAGTTGTTGAGGGTAATCAAGTTGCACCAGGTTTTTACTACCTTAAACATAAAGCGACCAGTTCTTGTATCTACAATTATGGCCCATCTTCTAATGCGCATTTATGGGGTTGTTGGGATTCTTCGAATCAGGTTTTCGAAATCGAAAGCTTTTAAACAACAGTCATTATTAATTGTTTTATAAAACCAAGGTTTAATACTGCAAGAATTTTGAAAGGTGGTGATAAATCATTATCACCACCGTATTCAAAGGTACGCTACTGGGCCTGACATTGAATTTGTCTCAATTAAATACCCATAGCTTTGTTGATGCGTACTTAATTAATGGTTTATTTTATGTCATTGGTCAGTTGTTTATTCTATCCCCGAAAATGAGGTTGTCCCCCTTGTCTTTGTTTCTTTATTCTGCGGTACAACAGCACTCAGGGATCCTACCAATGTTAGGGTCAATCGGCGGTAGAGTACTGGCCTTTTATTTAATGACTACGGCCATTGCTTTGGGCATAGCCTTATTATTTGCATCAATAATTAGAGTGTGTTCAAGCTCTGAAATTCCTACTGATATTAACTATGTGGCTAAAGAGAGTAAATCTTTTGTGCAAGTGATATTAAGCATCATAGACAACCCTGTTAAAGCCATGGCTGAAGGTAATTTATTGGCAGTGATCGTATTTTCAATTCTACCGGGCTTAAGTGCCACCTTGGCTGGTAAAGCCGGTGAACAGGTCATTGACTTCTTTACGTGTGATGCCGCTGTCACTTGTATTGTGGCTAAATCACAAAACCAGTTTGATCAAACCGTCTTTGATGATCCTGATGCTGGAGAGATTAATGAATAAACGATTTTTCTCATTGCAAAGGGTTCCTTATGGGACCCTTTTTGTTCTTAATTTTCTTGGGTTTTGTGTGAGATTCATAACCTCTTCTCAGCAAAAATATGCAGAACGCAATTTAAATTTTATTATTCGCATTTTGATTTTTTGTGCATTTGGGTAAGTTTTATTATGGTTTTGATTTTAATTTCATTACTTTTGTGCACTTTTGAGATTTATTGCATCTTATTAACCTGAGACAGTTTTTTTCTAACACAAGAGAGGTTAATTATGACAAGGACAATATTTTTAAGTTTAATTTTAGCACCATCATTGTTATTGGCTGGATCCAATGAGAGCAGTGACAGTTATTTTCAAGTTAATCCAAAAAACGCTGATGAGGATGTTGAGTTGCTCTATAGAAAATTTTGGAGCCTGGACTCCGAAGGCATGCCTTCATTTTCAGAACCCAATGAGAATTTTGGCAGTGCAGTGGTTAACGGTAATTTTAATAATGATCTTTTCGGTGATATTGCCATAGGGGTTCCAGGTTATGCCAGCAATTCTGGCGCTGTGATAATCATGTATGGTAATGAATCAGGACTGTCATCAAACAACAGTGTATTGTTGTTCCAATCGGTACTGGAGCAGGGCGGTGTTTTTGGTTATTCTTTAACATCGGGTGATTTTAATGGAGACTTAATTGACGACTTGGTTGTTGGTTCGCCTTTTAAGGACGTTGGAAATTCGGTTGATGCGGGTGTTATAAAAATCTTTTATGGTAATAATCAGTCTGGTTTATCAGATGCTGATTCAGTTGAAATTGATGCCGGTACGGGCCAAAAATTTCCAGATTTAGAAGCAGATGCTAAATTTGGTTGGAGCTTGGCTGCAGGTTTTTTTGATGATGACCCATTTGAAGACTTAGCAGTTTCAATGCCCAATAAGACCATTGCTGTTGGCTCACCCCCGGTTAATGTGAGTAATGCTGGTTTGGTTCGGGTGTTCAATGGCTCATCAACTGGTATAAATGGTGCAGATTTTAATGACATCAGGCAAGGTACAGGTGGTGTATCAGGGGCGCCAGAGAGCGATGACTTATTCGGCTATTCATTGGCGGTTGGTGACTTTGATCGTACATTAAGTGTCTTAATTTCAGGGGAGCCTGTTGATAATTATGATGACTTAGTGATTGGTGTGCCATTTGAATCTTTTAACGCCACAAATAATGGCATCGTACAAATTTTCCAAGGTGGAACCAATGGTCTTGTCTACTCAGGGTTACTGAGCCAGGCGGATACTACAGATCCAATTGAGGATGATGATTTATTTGGTTTCACCCTAACGACAGGAGATGTTAATAATATTTTAGGACCAGATGATTTAATTATTGGCGTACCATTTGAAGATGTGGGTACTGCTGAAAATGCTGGAATGGTTCATGTTTTTTATGGCTCCAATACCGGATTAGTTACCGCGGAAAATCAAACAATCACACAAGCTTCAGCAGGCATATTTGGTACGCCAGAACAAGATGACTTTTTTGGTTTGGCACTGACTGTAGGTCAGTTCAACCGTTTTGCAGGTGGGTTCAATTTTTCAATGAATGACTTAGCGATTGGAGCTCCTAACGAGGACTTTTTGGCTATCAATGATGGTGTAGTGACCGTCGTTCCTGGCAGTTCATCTGGGCTTGATACCAATAACAGCATTTTTTTATCTAATGGCAGTGCCAATAACAACACGAATTATGGATTGTCCTTAAGCACTGTTCGTTTCAGTGCACAGAATAGTTCTTTCAGTTCATTAATTGTTGGTATTCCAGGTCAAGCCTCTGATGGCAATTTATCAGCAGGCGCTATTGAAGAAATAGGTTTCGATTTCAATGACATCATTTTCAAAAATGAATTTGAGTAATGCGCTTATAAAACTGAACTTGAAAAATGAATCAGAATAGAACATCAAGTAGCACAAATTTTAAGTAGCTGATTTAAGTGATATCCAGCAATTTAATGTTTTTTGGAACCTGACGTCTAGCTGGCGCAAGTTTGATAAACATGCAAGTAGATCTAATAACAGAACTAAGCAAAGATTCCTGTAAATAAAATTTCTGAATAAATTTGGCGTAAAGTATTCAAATACGCCGTATGTGAGTTTGAAAGGTTGAATTTTCAGCTTGAATAAACAACACAGGAGTATTTTATGAAGTTCAGAGTATTTTCTTTAATTGGTTTGGTATGGTGCGCTTTGCTTATTTCATGCACAGCATTCCCATTGTTAGCAGCCACATTTACAGTCAACATTGCAGCCGATGATGCAAATGCACATGATGCCAACCCAGGTGATGGGGTTTGTGCAGATACATTTGGTGACTGTACTTTACGCGCGGCTATTGAAGAGGCCAATGCATCTGATGGTCCAGATGTGATTCTGTTTGCAGATGGATTAGCCGGTCAAACTTTGACGGTCAGTGCCAGCGAAGGTCAGCTACCTGTTATTTCAACACCTATTTTCTTGCTTGGGAACAGTATTGCAAGCTATAACTCTACTGCTACATTGCTGAGGAATGCACCGCCTCAATTCACTATAGATGGCAGCCAACTGTCATCCGGAAGTGGCTTGACATTTGCAACAACAGCTGCTTCAGGTGGTTTAGTTTATGCTTTGAGTATAGTCAATTTTCCTTCTTCTGGTATTGTATTGGCTTTTGACGCCAATAACATATCCATAGATCGTAATTATATTGGTGTTCGCCCAAATGGTGATTCTGCTGGAAATGGAGGAAATGGTATTGAAGCTGCCGCAACAAATAACCATCAAATCGGAAAACTACGTGATTCAGGTGGTGTTGATTTTATTGGTTTGGGTAATGTCATATCATCAAACAACGGATCTGGCATTCATTTATCAAACTCTGATGACAATACCGTTAATGCCAATTTAATTGGTATTTCTCCATCAGGAACGGGTGACATGGGTAATGGCAGTTTTGGTGTGCGAGCCAGTGGTACAAACAATCAAATAGGAGATCACATAAATGCCGATCTGGCCGGCAATTTTTTGGCAGGCAATGACCTGGGTGGTATCAGAGTCATCGGCGATTCTAATCGGCTGTATAGCAATCAACTGGGTCAAGGAGAAACTGATGGATTTATCAACAGTGAAGGTGATGGCATCAGGGTAGAGGGAGAATTGAATTATATTGGTATCAACAATATCTTTTCAGGTAATAAGATCTATGAGCATTCAGGTGCGGGTATTTTTTTAGAAAATGCCAACGCCAACTTTGTTTATTTTAATTACATTGGGGCCAGTCATATTCAGGCTGGGCTCAGGTCTTCTAACGGGGATGGGATTCGTGGAGAAAACGCCAATTTAAATGGCTTCCTAAATAACGTGATAGTTAACTCATCTGAACTAGGTGCTTTACCAGGGTATGTTGGTACAGGTATAAGAATCGTTGGTAATACCAACAGCTTTTTTGGAAATCAAATCGGTTATATCGAAGTAGCAAATAACATATTAAGTCAGCCGAATGAGGGCGGCATTTTTGTTTTTGGTAATGATAATGAAATTGGTTCTGAACAGAATCCAAATTATGTTGCTGGTAATTCAGATCTGGGTATTTTTGCCCGAGGTCAAGGTAACAGCGTGAATTATAACAATGTTGGTGTGACTCGCTTTAATGGTATCTTAGGTAATGATGGCTTTGGTATTCATATCGACCATCGAGGTGGTTCATTGGAGGTTAAAAACAATTATATTACAGCCAATTCATCAACTGGCTTACGTTTAACCGGATTAGTTAATTCTGCCAGTATCCGTCAAAATGTGATCGGTCTAACACCCAATGATTTAATAGCCGGAAATGCTGATGGAATTCATATTGTTGGTGGTGATTTGGCTGATATTGCTGGCAACGTAATTGCACACAATTTAGGTGATGGAATTAGGGTGACGAATGAGGCAACCGGG